>JANNMQ010000053.1:0-3139 GCA_031398045.1 Rubrivivax sp. | reverse complement strand
GGGCGGCACAACCGGCTTCGTAGTCTCTGCAGTCTGTGAGGCTGCTGGCGGTGCGGAGCTTGCAGACAATGCGGGCATGGGATGTCCGGGAAGCAGCAGGGGGTAGGGACCAGGTTCGACTTAAGCGGAACGGGGGATAAGCGCCGGGTGACTGCCCATCCAACCGCAACATGCTGATGGTGATGGGCAGCCCCGCCAAGCGCCAAAAGTCATCGGCGTGCACGGTCGGAATTTCAGACTCGCCTGCAATGAAGCAAGGGGGCAGAATGTGTGCCGTGCGTACATCCTCTTTTTCAGCAGGGGCCGTGATGGCCGACTTGACCCGTTGGGCGGACCTGTCCCGACTCTGGGCGCTGGCAGCGGCCAGTGTCTTGGCGGTGGCCGTGGCGGTGGGGGTTGGCGGCTGTGCAGCACCCAGCAAACCAGGCCCTGAACCACGCCCCTCGGTGCAGGCCGCTCCTGCACCGGCACAACCGGCCAGCGCCCCTGACGAGGTGGCAGCCCGTACCCCGCCGGTTGAAGTGCCGGCCACGCCGGCCAGCCCACCAACGCCGGCCCCGGTGCGGGTGGACGCCCGGGCTGCCATGGAGCAGGTGCGCTTGCAACTGAACCTGGGGCATGAAGAAGAGGCGTTGGCCCACGTCAAATCGGTGCTTGACACCGATCCTGACAACAAGGCTGCATTGGGCTTCCTGCGCCAGATCAAGGAGGACCCGGTTGTCCTTTACGGCAAGGTGTTTCAGTCCTACCGCGTAGAGCCCGGTGACACGATGGCGCTGATTGCCCAGCGCGGCATGGGTGACCGCGACCAGTTTTTCGGCTTGGCTCGCTACAACGGCATCAAGGTGCCCAAAGATCTGAAAGTGGGGCAAGTGATCAAGGTTCCGGGCCGCAGGGCCCTGGTGCAGCCGGCTCCACCAGCGTCAGCCGTTACGGAGGTGGTATCCCCTTCGCCAGCGCCGCAGCCCACGCCACCTGCACCACCACCACCGGACCCCAAGGTGGCTGAAAGGAAACGCCTGGCCGACATCCAGAAGTTCACCAAAGAGGCCAACGTCGCGATGGCCAAGCAGGACGTGTGCAGCGCCATCAAGGCCTGGGACGCGGTGCTGGCGCTTGACGCTCAGAACTCAAAAGCTTCTTTGGAGCGGGGCAGAGCACTGGAGCTGAAAGCTCGATTGCCCAACGCCAAGTGCTGAGCGCTGAGCGCTGAGTTCTGAGCGCCACCCAGGGTAGGGTTGACGCCGCTGCGAGATCTCAACGATTTGCAGTCTGCGGCTTTGCACCTGGGTCGGCGACCTGTGCCTTCAGTGATTGCAGCCGGGCGCGCGCGTCTTTGTCGTTGGGTGCCAGTTGCAGTGCCAGCTCCAGCGAAGTCACTGCCGATGCCGTGTCGGTCTTTTCCAGCAGGGCAGCCTTGTCCAGGTAGAGCGCCAGCAACTGCTTGCGGACTGCGCCCGCTGCAGGGCCAGGCTTGTTCAGCAGCGGGGTGAGCAGCGCAATGGCGGCATCCAGTTCGCCCTGGCCCGCCAGCAGGCTGGCATGTTCCATGTCTTGGTTGGCTACCGTTAACGCTGTGGTGACATCGGAGCTGCCTGCCACAGATGCAACGCCATCGGTTGTGTGCCTGGATGAGCCTGTACGGCGGCTGCCAGAACCGGCTGGCGTGGTGTACAGACCCCAAGCCCCCGTCACCACGCCCCGTTTGGTGCGTTGACGTTCGACCTGCCGAAGTGCATCAGCAGCCTCGGCGTGGCCGGGGTCCAAGCTCAGCACTTCCAGGTACCAGCGGGTCGCGCTGTCCCATTCGCCCTTTTGCTGCGCCAGCTGAGCCAGCGGCAGCTTTTCAGCAACGGCTTTTGCCGCAGCCACGGAGGCCGCAGCGCGCTGGGCGAGCGCCTCGCCGTCTTGGGGATGCAGGGCCAAGATCACCTGCCAGGCCCACTGTGCGTCAACCCAGCGCTGCTGGCGCATAAAAGTTCGAGCGGCTTCGCGTTGCCGTTCTTCAAACATCCGCAGTTGCGGGTTGGGTGGAACAGGTTCCGCGATCCTGGGCTCAGGCTGGGGCAAAGCCGGCTGCGCGCTGGGCAACTCTGGCGCCGGTTGCGGCTTGCTGGCGCACCCTGCAAGCAGCGCCAAGCCCCACAGGGACAGCGCCGTCTTGGTCTTGATTTGTGCGGCCCAGGTCGCAGTTTCGCGCGTGGCTTGCCCTGCCGCATCAGCCCAAGCTGGGTTCGAAGGGCGCCTGCTGCTCATCATCGGCCTTCGTGTTTGCTGGTCAGTCGCGCCTTGAAATCATCCAGCGTGTGGTCGCCGTAAATCATGATCCGGCGCAGCAGCAGGGGCGATGCGTAAAACGGGTTCGCTCCTGGCACCACCGTCAAACCCAACTCGTAGCCGGCGCGCCGGGTGGCTTCCAGTACGGTTTCATTGGCGTCCCCAAAAGGGTAGGCGAAGTAACGCACCTTCAGCCCAGCAGCGGCCAGCCGGCGCTCGAGCACGGCGCGGGGATGTTTCAGTTCCAGGTCCAATTGCTGGCGGTAAGCAGCTTCGGTCTGACCTTCGGCGCGTTCGGTCAGTCGCCTGTGGGCTTTTGAATGAGCCTGAATGTCCACCAAACCCGAGTGCCACATTTCTTCAAGTTGCGCCCAGGTCAGCGCATCGCTGGCACCCAGAAAGTCGGTGTACAGGAACAGCGTGGCCGGCGCACTGTGCTTCTTCAGCAACGCGAAGGCATGACGGTGCACCGACGCATAACCATCGTCAAAAGTGATGACCACAGCGCGTGGCGGCAAGGCCCTGCGCCCCGCCATGAATGCCAGAAATTCAGACAGCCGAATCACCCGCCAGCCGTTGTCGGCCAGCCATTGAAGCTGGGCTTCAAAGTTGGCTGGCGATACCGCCATTTTTGATGGCCCGTTGGCCAGGCGGTGGTAACACAGTATGGGTACCGCTTGCACGCCTTCGGTTGTCACACCCAACACAAAGCGCGGTGCCAGTGGCACCACCAGCGGCTGGCCTGGCGTGGGCTGAGCCGCACCCGGGTTGGCCTGGGCAAGCTGCCAGGCCTCATCGGCCGAGCCCAGAAAGTTCCTGGCAATGCTCTGCAAGCTGTCCCCAACCTGCGGCACATACACCA
>JANNMQ010000507.1:0-4035 GCA_031398045.1 Rubrivivax sp. | reverse complement strand
CCGGGCTGACCGTCAGCAGCTTCGAGCTCGACCTGTTCGGCCGCGTCAAGAGCCTGAGCGAAGCCGCCGCCGCGCGTTACCTGGCCAGCGACGAAGGCCGGCGCGCCGCGCAGGTGGCGTTGATCGCTGCGGTGGCCAACGCCGAGCTGGCGCTGCGTGCCGACGATGAGTTGCTGCGCATCACCGAGCGCACGCTGGCATCGCGCGAAGACGCGTTGAAACTGGTGCGTGTGCGCTTCGACGGTGGTGTGTCGGCCGAACCCGAACTGCGCACCGCCGATGCACTGCTGGCCGCTGCGCGCACCAACGTGCTGGCGCTGAAGCGCCAGCGGGCCCAGGACCTGAACGCGCTGGTGCTGCTGCTGGGCCAGCCGCTGCCGGCCGACCTGCCGCCAGCGGCGCCGTTGGCCGCTTCGGCGCTGCCGGCCGTGCCGGTGGGGCTGCCCTCAGAGGTGCTGCTGCAGCGCCCCGACATCCGCCAGGCCGAGCAGCAGTTGATGGCGGCCAACGCCCACATCGGCGCCGCGCGGGCGGCCTTTTTCCCGCGCATCACGCTCACCGGCAGCGCCGGTGTGGCCAGCAGTTCCTTGTCCAGCCTGTTCGACAACACGGTGTACAGCTTCACCGGCCAGCTGCTGCAGCCGCTGTTCGACGCCGGCCGCAACCAGGCCAACCTGGACGCTGCGCGTGTGGGCCGTGAACTGGCGGTGGCGCAGTACGAAAAAGCCATCCAGTCGGCCTTCCGCGAAGTGGCCGACGCGCTGGCCGGCCGCGCCACGCGGGGTGATCAACTGGCGGCGCAACAGGCGCAGGCCGACGCCGAAACCCGCCGGCTCGAACTGGCCGAGCTGCTCTTCCGCGGCGGCCTTGCCAACGCGCTGGACCGGCTGGACGCCGAGCGCTCGGCGCTGGCGGCGCGCCAGGCGGTGGTGCAGCTGCAACTGGCGCAGCAGCAAAACGCCGTGCTGCTGTACCGCGTGCTGGGCGGCGGTGCGGGGCCCGCGGTTGGGCGCTGACGGACTGCGGCTGAAACCTTGTCAGGCCTGATGCCGATCGGCCCGGCCGAGTGGGCGGTTCAGCGCTTCTTCTTGACCAGCAGCTTGGGCTTGCCCGGCCCGATGGCGCCGTCGGCGCGCGCCGAAAGATACGCGTACAGGTCCAGCACGTGCGGCGGCACCTTGTTGTCGCCTTCCCACGCCGGCATCACGATCTGGCCGCGCGCGGTGCGTTCGCGGCGCAGGATTTCCTCCACCAGCGCCTCACGCTCGGCGGCTGGGTGATTGGCGTCGTCGTCGGGCGTCATGCGCACGATGCGGTAGCTCGTCAGCACTTTGGTGGCGAAGCCGCGCGGTGTCAGCGCGGGGATGCGTTCCAGGAGGTTGGGCGCCACGTCGGTGCCGACCGCACCGACGCCGTGGCAGCCGTGGCAGGCCGTGTGAAAGACGCGCCAGCCGTTGAACGTGCCACGGTCAACCCGGCCCTTAACGACCCGGAAGTCGCCGGCCATCGGCTCGCTGCGGGGCTGGGCCGTCAGCGGCACGGGCGCGCACGCAGCAATGCACACCGCCAGGCGCCACGCGGTGAGGCCTGAAGTTGGCCACCTAGTTGGCCACTTGGTCGGCGGCTTTGACGGCCTCTTTGTCTGCGCCTTTGCCAACCGTTTGTACGCGATCACTGTGTCTCGCTCGACCTGAAGCTGCTGTCGGCTGATTCTGCGCAGCGCGGCCCGGTTCGCCCTTGCGCGGCGTCAAGAGGGCGGCTGCCACGGCGGGCTCTCTGGATGTCAGGCGGGGCCGGTAGGCAACGGCGTCGACCCTGATACGTTCAAAGCCCAGCGCTTACCTGCGACGCGAACTGTTCGAAGTCTGCCAACGATTCGCCGGTCAGTGCAAACACGATGTCCCAGTCGATGGCTTCGTAGTTGTGCACGGCGATGTTTCTGAAGCCCACAGCTCGGCGCAGCCGTCGGGCCAGGTCGGCTTCGAGCGCGCCGCTGGCTGCCAAAGTGGTGAAGGTTTCGCCCATCGTTGCGGGCACCGGCTGTTTGGAATCGGCCAAGCGGTGTGCCGCAATATCCACGCACAGCTGCACGGCACGACTCAGGTTCAGCACCAGCACATCCTGCAAGTCCTCGTCGGCCGCGAGCATGCTCGCGCTGGCAGGGCGGCGCTCGCGCACGCGCCCCAGGCAATGCCGCAGGGCTTCCAGCTTGCGCTGCATCACCTCCCGATCCAAGTGCGCCTCCGTTCGTCGACGATGCGTTGCGCAAGCGGCAGGAAGTCGGCGGCATCGATGAGGTGGCGGCTGAGCAAGCAGCCGTGCGCCTCTGCGCTGCCCAGCAGCCGGCGGCCGTGGCCGAGGATCTGGCCCAGCAGCGGCTCTCCCACCGTGCGCAGATCGATCAGGTCGACCGCTCGGCCCGTGGCTTCGGCGAGGTCACCGATGAGGGCCATCTTCTGCTCTGCATTGAGCGGTTGCGCGGCTTGCACGGCGATGTCCAGATCGCTGTCCACGCGCGTCTTCCCCTGCGCGGCGGAGCCGAAGACAAAGGCAAGTTCGAGCCCGCCGTGGCGTGCCAGCGTGCGGTGGATCGCTTGCAAGTTAGCGTCGTGCACAGTGTCTCCATGGTAGCGTGACGACCGCGCTGCGGCCCGGGGTCCCGCTGCGAAAGTCCGCGCGGCTGCACGAGCCCTGTCCCCCACGTGCGGCGCCACAAGAACCGCGACCCGCCGAGCCGCCGTAAGCCCGGCTGGCTGGGCAATATTCGGCCCATCGCCAGCGGCAGGGGAAAACTCTGGCGGCCAGCCTGGGCACCCGGTCACGCCAGCAGTGATTTCCTCAGCATCCCGTGCACACCTTTGTGGCCGTTCACCGTCTGCGTGATGCGGAAGTCCACCGCCAGGCTGCACAAGGTGTAGGCGTCTTCGCGGCTCAGGCCGCCCTTCTCGCCCAGCAACACGATCATGTCGCGCAGCGCCATCTCCATGCAGCGGTCCAGGTCCGGGTCCATGCCCATCGTGATCCAGTGGGTGGGCGTTTCGCCGCGCGGGTAGGCCAGCGGCTGCGCCTTGTGCAGCACGAGCTCGAAAGTACCCAGCAAGGCGGTCTCGATGGCGGTGACGCAGACCTCGCCGTCACCCTGCGCGCCGTGGCCGTCGCCACAGCTGAAGAGTGCGCCCGGCGCGTGCACCGGCAGGTACAGGCTGGCACCCGGCCCGAGTTCCTTGTTGTCGATGTTGCCGCCGTGGGCGCGCGGCTGGATGCTGCTGATGCGGCCCCAGTTGGGTGGCGGCGCCACGCCCATCACGCCAAAGAAGGGGTGCAGCGGCAGGTCCAGCCCCCAGGGCAGGCGGGCGGTGTGGCGTTCACGGTCGAGCGGGATGTTCAGGTGGCGCAGCGTGTGAAAGTCGTCCGGCAGCGTGCCGGCCAACGGACGGATGACGTTGTAGCCCCAGTCCTGGCGCAACTGCACATCAATGATGCGCACCTCCAGCGTGTCGCCCGGCATCGCGCCCTCTACTCCCACCGGCCCGGTCAGGATGTGCCCCGGCATCAGCATGGGCAGTCGGGCGTGGATCTCCAGCAATTCCGGCGGCACGTGGAAACCTGCCGGCGGCAGCACCGGCGGGCCGCCGCTGACGGTGGCGACGGTGAAGCGCTGGCCGCTGGCGACGGTGAAGGCCGGTGGCAGGTCGGCGTCGAAGTAACCCCAATGGCAGGTCTCGACGCTGGCGGGCAGGTGGGGCAGGGTGTTCATGCTTCGATGATGGCTCAGCCGCGTGGGCGGTGGGCAGCCATCGGGCCCGGCGCGGAACTTTCAGGATGTGCTGTGTCACCAGCCCAAGTCGTTCGACTGGCGGGCGCGTGGTGCAAACCGCATGCGCAGGGCAAGCTGGCAGAGACTGCTTTTGCGCAGGCGTGCGCGATCCTGAATCCAGTCATCGTGATCGTCTGAACGAGGCAAGAAGTTTCACGCGCACGCTTTTCTGCCGTTGACGCGCTGCGGCCTTCGACCGTTGTGGCGGTTGCGCTGCG
>JANNMQ010000497.1:0-5979 GCA_031398045.1 Rubrivivax sp. | reverse complement strand
CAATGCCGCGCATGCTGGGGTGTTTACGTTCGCCCTTTTTGTACGCCGCCAGCGCGGCAGCGATGTACTTGCCGTTCTGGCCGGAAATCATCGGCACCTTGTGCACTTCAGGAAACGTGGCCTGGTAGCCGTAAATGCCATGGCAACCGATGCACATGGCCGCTTTTTCCTTGCCAGCCACCGGGTTGCCCGCGACGTCTTGCGCCTGTGCGGCAGTGAAAGCGCTGGCCAGGGCGAGCAGGAAAAAGATTGTTTTGCTCTTCATCATGGGCGAATGGGGTGAGGGTGAGGTGCAGAAGTCGTGTTGGTGCAAAAGTGTTGGCGGTGCTGATGGCTGCCGTGACAGCACCACCACCCCCGGCATTTGGTGCGCTCGAAGCGGACAGATTATAGGGCGACCTTATACTGACTTGAGCCTGCCCAAAGTCCCTGAAAACCACCTGAAAAACGCTGACGCGCCATGAAATTCAAAGGTTCTGATCAATACATCGCCACGCAAGATTTGATGCTGGCGGTGAATGCTGCCGCAACGTTGAAGCGGCCTTTGCTCATCAAGGGTGAACCTGGCACTGGCAAAACGATGCTGGCCGAAGAAGTGGCGCGCGCCGTGAACGTGCCGCTGCTGCAGTGGCACATCAAAAGCACCACCAAAGCGCAGCAGGGCCTGTACGAATACGACGCTGTCAGCCGCTTGCGCGACAGCCAACTGGGTGACGCGAAGGTCAAGGACATCCACAACTACATCGTCAAGGGCGTGCTCTGGCAGGCCTTCACAGCGGACGAGCCCGTGGCGCTGCTGATCGACGAAATCGACAAGGCCGACATCGAATTTCCGAACGACCTGCTGCGTGAAATTGATCGCATGGAGTTCTACGTCTACGAGACGCGTGAACTGGTGAAGGCCAAACACCGGCCGCTGGTTTTTATTACCAGCAACAACGAGAAGGAACTGCCCGACGCGTTTTTGCGGCGTTGCTTTTTCCACTACATCAAGTTCCCTGAAGCGGACACCATGCGCGCCATCGTCGACGTGCACTTCCCGGGCCTGAAGAAAGAGCTGCTGGCGCAGTCGCTGAAAACGTTTTATGACATCCGCAACCTGCCCGGCTTGAAGAAGAAGCCCAGCACCAGCGAATTGCTCGACTGGTTGAAGCTGCTGGTGGCTGAAGACATTCCACTGGAAGCGCTGCAGAGCAAAGACGACAAGGTGGCGATACCGCCGCTGGTAGGTGCGCTGCTGAAAAACGAGCAGGACGTGACCTTGTTCGAGAAGCTGGTGTTCATGCAAAGGCACAACCGTTGATGTTGCCTGTGACCGCCGTGACGCTGACCCGAGGCCCCGTGACCCTGGTGCCGCTGGAGCTGGCGCATGAACAGGGACTTGCCGCCGCAGCGGCCGACGGCGAACTGTGGAACCTGCGTGTCACGTCCGTGCCCGAGCCGGACCACACACGCGGCTACATTGAAACCGCATTGCGCATGCGCGAAGAAGGCCATCGCTTTGCTTTTGCGGTGCTGGACAGCAGCAGCGGCCAGGTGATGGGCAGCAGCAGCTACCACGACATCATGCCCGCCGTGGACCGGCTGGAAATAGGCTACACCTGGTACGCCCAGCGCTTTCAGCGCAGCGCCGTCAACACAACGGCCAAGTGGCTGCTGATGCAACATGCGTTTGAATCGCTGGGCGCACAGCTGGTGGGCTGGCGCACCGACAACTACAACTTCGCCAGCCAGCGCGCCATTGAACGCCTGGGCGCGCACAAAGACGGCGTGCTGCGCCACCACGCGCTGCGCCGCGACGGCACCGTGCGCAACACTGTGATGTACAGCCTGGCCGTTGGCGAATGGCCCGAGGTGAAAGCCCATCTTGAACATCAACTGACCTGCCCGCGCTGACAGCCCAGCGCAGTGCCGGCGCGGAACACAAGCCATGGCCCAGAAAAGACCCATCACTGTTGAAGACCTGTGGGCGCTGCAGCGCGTCGGCAGCCCCAGCTTGAGCCCCGACGGAGCGCAGGCCGTGGCCACCGTCACCAGCCATTCGATGAAAGACAACCAGTCGACGTCGTCGCTGTGGCTGTTGTCCACCCTGGGCGGCCAGCCGCGGGCGCTGACCCACTGCGGTGACAAGGACGCTGCGCCGCGTTTCAGTCCGCGCGGCGACCTGGTGGCTTTCACCGCCAAACGCGAACAACAAGGCAGCAAGGACCAGACGCCGCAGCTGTACGTCATCGCGCCCGACGGCGGCGAAGCACGCCGCGCCGCCCAGGTGGCCACGGGGGTGGATGCTTTTCGCTGGGCGCCGGACGGCAAGCGGCTGGTGTTCATTTCCTGGGTCTGGCCTGCACTGAAAACCAACAAGGCGCAGGCGCAAGCGCACAAGGCGTTTGGTGAACGCAAGGAAACCGGCTATGCCACCAGCGAAGCCAGCTACCGCTACTGGGACCGCAACCTGCCCGAAGGCCGTGTGCCGCACCTGCTGGCTCTGGATCTGGCCGCGGATGGCAGCCCAGGCGCCGTGCGCGACTTGTTTGTAGGCACGCCCTACGAACTGACGCGGTCTGACCCAGGCATCGAGCAGTTCGACATCGCACCCGATGGCAAACGCTTGGTGTTTGCATTTGACCCGGCTGCCGAAAAGCGCCCCGACGGCCGCTACGCGCTGGCCGAAATGGAACTGAAAAGCAGCGGCCAGCCCGGCCGTGTGCGTGTCATCGCACAAGACGCCGAATGGGACTTTGGCGCGCCCCGATACAGCCCCGATGGCACCCGTATCGCTTTCACGGCCAGCCACCAGGCGCGCAAACACACCATGCCCGCGGTGCTGGCGGTGCTTGAGCGCGAAACAGGCGACTGGGAAACTGTCAGCGCCGAATGGGACCACGCGGTGCACGCGCCGCTGCACTGGGAAGACGATGGACTGGCGGTGCTGTTCTGCGCAGAGCAGAAAGGCCGCACGCATCTGTGGCGGTTTGACCTCGCCGACCGCCGCGCCGAGGTGGTGGTGCAAGGCGGCTGGGTCAGCGCCTTTGACAAGGCAGCCGGCACGCTGGTGACGCTGGCCGACAGTGCCAGCCATCCCGCGCAGTTGCAGGTTCACCTGCCCGGCAAAGCCGCGCAGCGCTTGGAATCGTTCAACCACAGCTTGATGGCCAAGCTGGCGCTGGGCCGGGTGGAAGAAGTGTGGATCAAGGGTGCCAACAGCAAAACCGGCCAGCGCGACAAAGGCGGCGACCCGGTGCAGATGTGGTTGGTGTACCCGCCGAATTTCGACGCCAAGAAAAAGTACCCGGTTTTGCACAACATCCACGGCGGCCCGCACACCGGCCCTGGCGACAACTGGCACTACCGCTGGAACACGCAGGCCTTTGCCGCGCAGGGTTACGTGGTGGCCAGCGTCAATTTCCACGGCTCGTCAGGCTTTGGCAACGCGTTTTTGGACAGCATCACCCACCGCTGGGGCCAGCTGGAGTTGCAGGACGTGGAAGCCGGCACCGACTGGCTGCTGGAACAAAGCTGGTCAGACCCGCAGCGCGTGTTCGCCACCGGCGGCAGCTACGGCGGCTATATGGTGGCCTGGATGAACGGCCATCTGCCCGCAGGCCGCTACCAGGCCTACATCTGCCACGCCGGCTGTTTCGACTGGGTGGGCATGATTGCCGACGACGCCTGGGCCTGGCACGCCAAGGAACTGGGCAGCTGGTATTGGGACAACCCGGGCCAGGTGCAGCAGCAAAGCCCGCATGCCTTTGCGCAGAACTTCAGCACACCCACGCTGGTGATCCACGGAGCGCTGGACTACCGGGTGCCTGACGCGCAGGGCTTGGCGTACTACAACACGCTGAAAGCGCTGAAAGTGGACACACGGCTGCTGTGGTTTCCGGACGAAAACCACTGGATCTTGAAACCGCGCAACAGCCAGCAGTGGTACGGTGAATTTTTTGGCTGGCTGAAGGCGCACGACCCAGGGGCTGCGGGCAAGGCGCAGCGGAAGAAGACGGCGCGCAAATAGCGGCTGGCCGGGCGGCCGACAGCGCGGTCGGTATGGGGCCCTGTGGGGTGGCCGCGTGGGGTCTGCGTATGGGGTGGCTGAGCAAAGGCCGCTGCGTATATACTAGCCGTATATCCTGCCGCAGCAAAGGCCCGCCATGACCGAAACCACCGTCTTCCAGTCAGGCAACAGCCAGGCCGTGCGCCTGCCCAAGGACTTTCGCTTCAAGAGCAAGACGGTGGAGATTTTCCGCCGTGGCGACGAAGTGGTGCTGCGCGAAAAGCCGCGCAGCCTGGGCCAGGCCTGGGCAGCCGCGCTGCAGTCTTTGCCGGCATTGACAGCAAAAGACAAACAGGACTTCGACCAGGCCATGGCCCAGGCGCGGCAAACCCAGCCACTACAAGAGCGCGACTGGAGCTGGCTCTCGTCCGCACCTCAAAGCGACAACGACCAGCCACCAGCCCACGCGGGCGCAAAAAAAGTGAAGCGCGCGGCGCCCGAGCCACGCGGCAGCGACTGAAGGTGTCTGCACGATGGGATTCCTGCTCGACACAGACACTTTCAGCGCGATAGCCAAGCGCGCACATCCCGCCGCGGTCGAACGCTTTGAGCAGTTGCAAGAAGGACAGGGTCTGGTGTCCGTGGTCACGCTGGGAGAAGTCGAGTTCGGCATCCAGCTGCACCCCGTGCACCCGCGCATGCGGGCCCACATCGAAGCGCTGCGGTCAGTGCTGAAGCGGCTGCCGCTGGACGAAAGAGCCGCTTCCAGCTATGCCTCGCTGCGGGCTTTCCTGCACAAGGCCGGCACACCCATAGGCCCTAACGACCTGTGGATCGCAGCACACGCGTTGGCCGAAGACCTCACACTGGTGACTGGCAACGTGCGTGAGTTCAAGCGTGTGCCAGGCTTGCGCATCGAAAACTGGCTGCGTTGAATGCACCCGTCACACCCGTCAAACCCGTCACACCCATCAGGTCCCGCGTCCAGCCACAGGTAAAGCCATGCTGATCAACTTCTTCTATACCCTGCGCGCCGCCAAGCTGAAGGTTTCGGTGAAGGAATACCTGACGCTGCTGGAGGCGCTGCAGGCCGGTGTGATCGACGACGACGGTGGCCCCACGGTCGACAAGTTCTATTACCTGGCGCGCACGTCGCTGGTGAAAGACGAATCGCACTTCGACAAGTTCGACCGCGCTTTTGCCGCCTACTTCAAGGGTGTGGAACTGCTCACCGACTTCACACAAGATGTGCCGCTGGAATGGCTGCGCAAGACGCTGGAACTGGAGCTCAGCGCGGAAGAAAAAGCGGCCATAGAGAAGATGGGCTGGGACGAGCTGATGGAGACGCTGAAAAAGCGCTTCGAAGAGCAGAAAGAACGCCACGAAGGTGGCAGCAAGATGATAGGCACCGGCGGCACCAGCCCTTTTGGTGCTTACGGCTACAACCCGCAGGGCATACGCATCGGCCAGGCCGGCAGCCGCAACAAAAGCGCCGTGAAGGTGTGGGACCAGCGCGCCTACAAAGACTACGACGACACCAAGGAACTGGGCACACGCAACATCAAGGTGGCGCTGCGCCGCCTGCGCCGTTTTGCGCGCGAGGGTGCAGCCGACGAGTTGGACCTGGACGACACCATCCACTGCACCGCAGCCAACGCCGGCATGCTGGACATCAAGATGGTGCCCGAGCGCCACAACAAAGTGAAAGTGCTGCTGCTGATGGACGTGGGCGGCACCATGGACGAACACATCCACCGCGTGGAAGAACTGTTCTCTGCCGCGAAGACCGAGTTCAAGCACCTGGAGTTTTTCTACTTCCACAACTGCGTGTACGACTTCATGTGGAAGAACAACAGGCGCCGGTACAGCGAAAAGTTCAACACCTGGGACGTGATCCGCAAGTACAACAGAGACTACAAACTCATCTTCGTGGGCGACGCCACGATGAGCCCCTACGAGATCTTGCAGCCCGGCGGCAGCGTGGAATA
>JANNMQ010000486.1:0-1604 GCA_031398045.1 Rubrivivax sp. | reverse complement strand
CAGCAGCTGTCTGAAGGCGCCGAACCGCCACGAACGCATGCCGATCAGCACGGTGTAGGCTTGTATTTCGTTGTCAGGCAGCCGCTGGTTGGCCCTGTGCTGTTGAACAAAGTCTTGTGCCACGCGCTGCAGCTTTTTGTTCAACAGCGCGGCATGCGCCGGCGCCACATGACCGTGCACCAGCAGCAGCCATTCACCGCGGTCGCCGAAGTCGCCGCTGAAGCAGTCGGTGACCGCGTGTTTGCAGAAGTACTGCATCACCGGGCCGCCTGGCCGCCAGCGAAAGGTCTTGTGGAACTTCAGCCGGGCGCCGGCCGATCTGTGGTCGGTGGCTGCGGTGCATACGGTGAAAGCGCTTGAACTGACCCCCCATGGACACCCCGCACAGCAACCACCCCAACCAGTTTTCCTTGTTGTCACAACGCCGCTTTGCGCCGTTTTTCTGGGTCCAGTTTCTGGGCGCAGGCAACGACAACGTCTTCAAGTTTGCGTTCACGGTGATGGTCACCTACCAGCTGCAACTGCAGTGGCTGCCGCCCAGCCTGGCGGGGCTGGTGATCGGTGCGCTGTTCATCCTGCCTTTTGTGCTGTTCAGCGCCACCAGCGGGCAACTGGCCGACAAGTACCCCAAAGAGCGCCTGATACGCGCCGTCAAGAACCTGGAAATTGCCATCATGGCGCTGGCCGGCTTAAGCTTTGTGCAGCAACAGGTGCCGCTATTGCTGCTGTGTGTGTTCTTGATGGGCCTGCACAGCACCCTTTTCGGCCCGGTGAAGTTTGCTTACCTGCCGCAGCACCTGAACGAACGTGAACTGACGGGCGGTAACGGCATGGTGGAGATGGGCACCTTTGTCGCCATCCTGCTGGGCAACCTGGCCGGTGGTTTGTTGATTGCGATGCCGCAAGTGGGCGCGGCTTACGTGGCCGCGGCCTGCCTGGCATTGGCTTTGCTGGGCCGGGTGCTGGCGCAGGCGGTGCCACCTTCACCGGCCACTGACCCGCAGCTGATCATCAACTGGAACCCGTTCACCGAGACCTGGCGCAACCTGCGGCTGGCGCATAACAATGTGGTGGTCTTCAGCTCGCTGCTGGGCCTCAGCTGGATGTGGTTTTTCGGCGCGGTGTTCCTGAGCCAGTTTCCGAGTTTTGCGCGTGATGTGCTGCACGGCAACGAACAGGTGGCTTCGCTGCTGCTGGTGGTGTTTTCAGTTGGCATCGGTGTGGGCGCGCTGCTGTGCGAACTCTTAAGCAAGCGGCATGTGGAAATTGGCCTGGTGCCGCTGGGCGCTATCGGCATGACGGTGTTCAGTGTCGACCTCTACTTTGCGTCGCGCGGCTTGCCGGCGGCGCCGCTGATGGGTGCGGCCGCTTTTCTGGCGCAGCCCACACAGTGGCGCGTGCTGGCCGACCTGGCACTGCTGTCGCTGTTTGCCGGCATCTACAGCGTGCCCATGTACGCGCTCATCCAGATGCGCAGCGTGCCCACGCACCGCGCGCGCATCATTGCTGCCAACAACATCCTGAATGCGCTCTTCATGATCGTCAGCAGCCTGGGCGTGGGCGCGCTGCTGGCTGCGGGTTTCAGCATCCCGCAGGTGTTTCTG
>JANNMQ010000476.1:0-3433 GCA_031398045.1 Rubrivivax sp. | reverse complement strand
GCGCCCTACCCAGCCGATCCTTCAACATGGGTGGCGCGCGGTGGAGGACGCGTGTGCTCTGTGTGGTCTGGCGCATTCATATCGCCAGCGGATCCACATCCACCGCCCAGCGCAACAAGCCTTTGTGCTGCCCACGCATCGCGTCCAGCTCGGGCAGCCATGCGGCCAGCATGCGCTGCAAAACGGTGCGTGACGGGCATTCCAGCAGCATCTGCATGCGCTCGACATCGGCCACCTTGGCCACCGGCGGCGGCACCGGCGGGTAGACGGTGATGCCTTCATAAGCCTGCGCGGCGCTGCGGGCCTGCTGCAAGAACTGCTGCGCCACCTGCGCCATGCGGGCGTCGGCACGTATCAGCGCCAGCGCGGCAAACGGGGGCAGGCCAGCTTGTCGGCGTTCAGCCAACTGCTGGCGCGCGAAGGTTTCGTAGTCGTGTGCCGCCAGCGCGGCGTACAGCGGGTGGCCGCAATTCCAGCTCTGCACCCACATTTCGCTGCGGGCGGCCACTTCGGCGTCGCGGCCGGCGCGGCCTGCGGCCTGCATCAGCAGCGAAAAAAGGCGCTCGGGGGCGCGGAAGTCGCTGCTGAACAAGGAGGTGTCAGGATTGACTGCGGCCACCAGCGTGACGCGCCGGAAGTCATGCCCCTTGGCCACCATCTGCGTACCGACGATGACGTCCACCTCGCCGTCGTGCACGGCTTTCAGTTGCTGTTGCAGGCTGCCCACACCCTTGGTGCTGTCGGCGTCGATGCGGCCGATGCGGGCCTGCGGCAGCAGCACGGCCAGCTGTTCCTGCAGCTTTTCGGTGCCACGGCCGATGGGTGCGATGTCCAGGTTGCCGCAGTCGGGGCAGGCGCGTGGCACCCGTTCACTCAGTCCGCAGTGGTGACAGCGCAGCGTGCGGTCGCTCTTGTGGAATACACGCCAGGCGCTGCAGTGCGGGCAGCCGCTTTTCCAGCCACAGGCGCTGCAATGCAACACCGGTGCGTAGCCGCGGCGGTTCAGCAGCAGCAGGCTTTGTTCACCGCGCTGCAGCCGCTGTTCGATGGCTTGCAGCAGCTGGGGCGCCAGCACGCGGTCTTTTTCGGCCTGTGCTGATGCGTGCTGGAAGGCGCGGCCCATATCGACCATGCGCACCATGGGCATGGCGCCACCACCGATGCGCGCCTCCAGCGGCAGCCGCTGGTAACGCCCCTCTTGCACCCGCTGCCAGGTTTCCAGCGACGGCGTGGCCGAACCCAGCAGCACCGGGATCTTCAGCTGGTGCGCGCGCCACACGGCCAGGTCACGCGCCGAATAACGTGCACCTTCCTGTTGTTTGAAAGAAGGGTCGTGCTCTTCGTCCACCACGATCAGGCCCAGGCGCGGCAGCGGCGCAAAGATGGCCAGCCGGGTGCCCAGCACCAGGTCGGCCAGGCCCAGGTGCGCCAACAACCAGTTGCGCAAGCGCTGTGCGGGCGTCAGCGCACTGTGCAGGCTGGCCAACACACGGCCTGGGAAGCGGGCTGCAAATCGCGCTTCCAGTTGCGGCGTGAGGTTGATTTCAGGCACCAGCACCAAAGCTTGGTGGCCGGCTTGCAGCGCAGTTTCTGCCGCGTGCAGGTAGACCTCGGTTTTGCCGCTGCCGGTCACGCCGTGCAGCAGCAGCGGGCGTGCGGTGCGTGTGGGGTCGGCCAACAATGTCAGCGCAGCTGTTTGCTCTTCGCTGAGCGTGGGGCGGGGGCTCAGCACGCCGTCAGGCGCGGCGTCGTGCGTGTCGGCGGCGCACAAGGCCGCACCAGGCTGCAGCAGCTTGGCCACACGGCGCGCCAGCCGTGTGTTGTCCAGCTTGCGCAGCTCGGGCGGCAGCACCGCCAGCGCCAGCTCGCCCACGCCGCGCTGGTAGTAGCCGGCCGCAAAGGCAATCAGCGCCCGCCAGTCGGCCGGCAGGGGTGGCAGGGCCGTCAGCACGGCACTCAGGGGGCGCAGCGTGGCGGTGGTGGCCACGGCCGCGGGGTCGGCGTCCCACACCAGGCCGGGCACCTCTCGACGGCCCAAAGGCGCCAGCACCAAGGTGCCGGGCAACAGCGGCCGCTCACTCAAATAATCCAGCGCACCCAGGCCGGTGTGGCGGGGCGACTCCACCGCCACGGCCAGCCGGTGGGGCAACGCTGGCACTTCAATCATGGGAATTACAGGCGAACTTGCGTGCGAAAAGCAGGTTCAACATGAACAAAGTGTGGCAAGTGCTTGATTGAAATAGGTTTTCAAAGCTATCCACTTTTTCTGTGGATAACTATGTGGGCAAACTGCGCTCAGGCGCGCCAAGTCCTTGATTTTCATGACTTGCAGCTGGAATGCCCCTTTTCGCAGCAGCGTTCAGAGACCAATAAAATCAATCACTTAGCACGAAATCGCGGCATTCTGAGGGACTTGTATCAATTTGCTGGCGGCGCTGGGGCCAAACACCTGAAGTGGGGATAAGTCAAGCCCTGAGCACTCACTCACCGCGCGCGCCGCAGCTTTGTTGCAGTGATGTGTCAGCCCGGGCTGCGCAGGCGGCGCGAGTGCTGTTGCACCGCCTCCACCAAAGCCGCCACATGCTCAGGGGGCGTGTGTTGGTTGATGCCGTGGCCCAGGTTGAAGATGTGGCCATCCCAGCCGCCGTCAGCGCGCTGTGGGCGGCCAAAACTGTCCAGCACCGCCACCGCTTCGCGCGCTACCGCCGCCGGTGGCGCAAACAGGATGGCCGGGTCCAGGTTGCCTTGCAGCGCCACTTTTGCGCCCACCTGCTGGCGCGCCTGGGCCAGGTTCACGGTCCAGTCCAGGCCCACGACGTCAGCACCGCAATCGGCTATCTGCTGCAGCCAAAGTCCGCCGCCTTTGGTGAAGACGATCACCGGCACGGGCTGGCCGTCTTTTTCACGTTTCAGGCCCTGCACCACGCGGCGTGTGTAGTCGAGGCTGAAACGCTGGAAGGCAGCGTCAGCCAGCACACCACCCCAGCTGTCAAAAATCATCACGGCCTGCGCACCGGCGTCGATCTGCGTGTTCAGGTACGTGGTGACCGCCTGCGCGTTGACGTCCAGCATGCGGTGCATCAGGTCGGGCCGCCCGTACAGCATGGTCTTGACGAGGTGGTAATCGTCGCTGCCGCCGCCTTCCACCATGTAGCAGGCCAGCGTCCAGGGGCTGCCTGAAAAGCCAATCAAAGGCACCCGACCTTTTAATGCGTGGCGTATGGACGTGACCGCATCAAACACATAACGCAGCTTGTCCATGTCGGGTACGGCCAGTCGGCCCACCGCCGCATCGTCGCGCACCGGGTGCGCGAAGCGCGGGCCCTCGCCCAGCGCGAACGACAGGCCCAGACCCATCGCGTCGGGCACGGTCAGGATGTCGCTGAACAGGATCGCCGCGTCGAGTGCATAGCGCTCCAGAGGCTGCAGCGTC
>JANNMQ010000139.1:0-2418 GCA_031398045.1 Rubrivivax sp. | reverse complement strand
GCGCTTTTTTCCGCGTTACTGGCGTTTGTGCGGCACCAGCGGCAGCCTGCATGAAGCGCGTGCCGAGCTGCTGCAGACCTACGGCCTGGCCGTGCAGCCCGTGCCCCTGCGGGTGGCCAGCCAGCGCCTGGCGCCGGGCTGGTGGGGCTTGCAGCGGCCGGTACGCCAACGGCGGCGCTCGGCTTTGCCTGGCCTGGCTGCGCGGCCCGCCTCTCCCGGCTGGCGTTTGTGGGCCGACGACAACCACCGTTGGGCTGCAACCGCGCGCGCCGTGGCCGCCGCCCATGGCAGCGGACGCCCGGTGTTGGTGGCTTGTGATTCCTTGGCCGACGCCGACCGCCTGTGCGCGGTGCTGGGCACTTTGGGCTTGCGCCACCAGCGGCTGGACGCGCGGCAAGACGCGCAAGAAGCGCAGTGTGTGGCGCGTGCCGGCGCTTTGGGCGCCGTCACCGTGGCCACCCGCATGGCCGGCCGTGGCACCGACATCCACCTTGGCCTGGGTGTGGCCGAGCTGGGTGGCCTGCTCGTCATCGACGCACAGGCCAATGGCTCGCCGCGCATCGACCGCCAGTTGCACGGCCGCTGTGCACGCGGTGGTGAACCGGGCCAGGTGGTGCGCCAGCAGTCACTGCAGAGCGCGCTGTTTGTGCAACAGCTGCACCCAGGGCTGCGGCACGCGCTGCAGCGGCTGGCGGCGCTGCCGCTGTTCCAGCAAGGACACGCCGCCGCGCTGCCCGGCTGGGTGGCAGCGCCACTGCTGCGCCTGCTGCAAGGCTGTGTGCAACGCAAAGAACGCCGCCAGCGCCGTGCACTGGCCGAGCACGATGAACATGTCAACCGCCAGCTGGGTTTTGGCGGACGCTTCGAATGAAAACCTGTTTGTAGAGGATGGCCGCCATGAAGCGCCCCCCGTTGTTACCTACCCTGGCCGTGGCTGCAGCACTGGCTGCTGCATGGGCGGCCATGGCCACCACCCCGAGCCCGGCTTCGGGTGCTGCGCCCAGCAGCGCAGCTGTACGCCCACCCACCGGCCCCGCGGCTGCACCTGCAGCACCCACCAGCCCAGCAATCAGCAGCCCCGCGCAGGCGGCTCGAGCCGTGGCACCCACCGCCGCGGCCGACCCGCCACCACCGGCCGCAGGTGCACGCAGCGCCACCACCGCGCTGGGCTGCCTGATCGAAGCCTCGGCGGTGGCCGAGGTGGGCACGCCGGTGATCGGCATCATCGAAGAGGTGCTGGTGGAGCGTGGCGACTTTGTCAAGCGCGGCCAGGTGCTGGCACACCATGAAAACCGCCTGGAGCGCGCCGCCGTCACGCTGGCCCAGCAGAAAGTGGCCAACAGCGCCGAGCTGCGCGCCGCCAAGTCGCAGATCAGTTTTGCGCACAAGAAGGCCGAACGAACGGCGGCGCTGACCGAGCTGAACTTTGTTTCAGGCCAAGCGCTTGAACAGGCCGACACCGAAGCCACGATGGCGCGCATGCGCCTGGCGCAGGCCGTGGAACAGCGCGACCTGGCGGTGAAGGAGCTGGAGATGGCACGTGCACAGTTGCAGCAGCGCACCATCACCAGCCCGCTGAACGGCGTCGTCGTCGACCGTTTGGTGTCGCCGGGTGAAAGGGTGGAAAACCGCCCGGTCTTCAAGATTGCGCAGATCGACCCGCTGCGCGTGGAGGTGGTGCTGCCCTCGGCGCTGTTTGGCCGCATTGCGGTGGGTGCCGTGGTGCGGGTGCTGCCCGATTTGCCAGGCAGCAAAACGCACGAAGCCCGTGTGGCCATCGTGGACCGCGTGGTGGACGCCGGCAGCAACACCTTCCGCGCCCGCCTGAGCCTGCCCAACCCGACGCAGCAGCTGCCCGCGGGCGTGCGCTGCCGGGTGGAATTCGCGATTTGATCAACGACAAGTCCGACCACCGATGCCCCTGCAACCCGTTCCACCATCACGGCCGTTCGCGCCGAGCCTGCAATTCCGACTGTCCCGAGCTTGTCGAGGGAAGCCCTTCGGCAAGCGCAGCTCCAGCTGAACGGACCCTCATCATGTGGCCTCACTGGTTGCGCCTGCCGCGTCGAAGCTCGTCCGCACCGCAGCGCGCGATGTTCGAAGAGCTGGAGCCCCGGCTGCTGTATTCGGCCGACAACCCAGGCGCGTGGATGGGCAGCGCTGTGCTGCCCAGCGCTGTGGTGCAGGTGGTGCAGATGGTGCAGGTGCAGCCCGCAGCGGCCGCCACGGTGGCACACGCCAGCGCCGTGGCCGACGGCGGGCAGCCTTCGCAGCGCCGCGAGCTCGTTTTTGTCGACGCCGCAGTGCCCGACGCCCAGTCCCTGATCGATACCCTTTTGGCGCAGCGGCCGGCCGACGCCGCTGTCGACATCGTGCAGATTCGGTCCGACGCCGACGCGCTGCAGCAGATCAACGCCG
>JANNMQ010000374.1:0-3393 GCA_031398045.1 Rubrivivax sp. | reverse complement strand
ACACCGGGCACTTCTTGCTTGAAGCGCTGCAGCAGCGTCAGGCTGAACTGGTAGTCGGAACCCGGCCGTGCTTCTTTGTACAGGCGCGGGATGGTTTCCAGGTTGTGGTTCATCACATCAGGCGGTGCGGCTTTCAGGATGTCGAGTGCGCGGTCCATGCGGCCGCGGAAGTCGGGCACCAGAATCTCAATCTGTGTGTGCGGAGACAAAGCGCGGGTCTGCCGGATGCAGTCGACAAAATGCCCGGCACCGCCGTCACGCAGGTCGTCGCGGTCCACGCTGGTGATCACCACATACTGCAGCTTCAACGCCGCGATGGTCTTGGCCAGGTTCAGCGGCTCGTTGGCGTCCAGCGGGTCAGGCCGGCCGTGGCCGACGTCGCAAAACGGGCAGCGGCGGGTGCACTTGTCGCCCATGATCATGAAGGTGGCCGTGCCCTTGCCAAAACACTCGCCGATGTTGGGGCAGCTGGCTTCTTCACACACCGTGTGCAGCCGATGTTCACGCAGGATGTTTTTGATCTCGTAGAAGCGCGTCGAAGGTGAACCGGCCCTGACACGAATCCAGTCTGGCTTTTTCAACACCTCGGCAGCCACCACCTTGATGGGGATGCGCGACGTTTTGGCCTGCGACTTCTGCTTGGCCGTGGCGTCGTAGGCCGCAGGCTCGGTGGCTGCCGATGGTGAGGGAAGGGTGTTCATGGTGCAAAAAGCGGGCCGCTGCGCAAGCAGCAACCGAGGTGGTGTTCAACTGGAGCGGGCAGTGTAGCGGTGGGGTCCTGCACGCCGCTGACTGCGGGTTGCTTGACACGCCAAGCGCTGCAAAACGTGGTGACACACTACGAGGCCACTCAAACTGACCACTTCTGCCTGCGCCCATGCCCCTTCTGCTACCACTTCGACGACCTGCCAGTGGGTATGAGCCTGCTGCCGATGGCGTGAGCCAGGGCGTGGTGGCACGCAGCGCCGCAACGGCTTGAAAGCGCCCATGGCCAGCCTGACCCGCACGCGCCATGTGGTGCTGGCGCTGGGCACGGCGCAAACGCTGGCCTGGGCGTCGTCTTACTACCTGCCGGCCATGCTGGCTGCGCCGATGGCGCTGAGCCTGGGTCTGGAAAGTGCCACGGTGTACGCGGCACTGTCGATGGCGCTGATGATTGCGGCCGTCATCAGCCCCTGGGCGGGCCGGCTTGTCGACCGCAAGGGCGGGCGCGGCGTGCTGCTGCTGTCCAACGGGCTCTTCATCGCGGGGCTGCTGGGCCTGGCGGCGGCACAAGGCCTGTGGTCGATGCTGGCCGCCTGGGTGCTGCTGGGGTTGGCGATGGGCTGCGGCTTGTACGACGCCGCGTTTGCCACGCTGGTGCACCTGTACGGCAAAGCGGCGCGGCAACCCATATCCGGCATCACGCTGGTGGCGGGTTTTGCCAGCACCGTGGGCTGGCCGCTGTCGGCGCTGATGGAAACCCACTGGGGCTGGCGCGGTGCCTGCATGGGCTGGGCGGCCATCCAACTGCTGCTGGCCTTGCCACTGAACGCCTGGTTGCCGCGGGGGCCGGCGGTGACCCATGCTGCAACCCCTTTGTCCCCAACCGAAGCGGCAGCTGCACGCGGCGAAGCGCCTGCACCGGCCCCGTCGCCGTCGTCCTTGGCGTCGTCGAGACCGTCGCCGTGGCTGATGCCGCTGATGGCCTTGATCTTCACCTGCATGGGTTTTGTCAGCACCAGCATCAGCACCCACCTGCCCGGCATCCTGCAGGCCGGTGGCCTGGGGCTGGCGGCAGCGGTCAGCCTGGCGGCGCTGGCAGGGCCGGCGCAAGTGGCAGGGCGCTTGCTGGAACTGGGCGTGTTGCACCGCTACGCACCGGTGCTCACTGCACGGGTGGCCGCCGCAGGCCACCCCCTGGGCGCGCTGCTGCTGTTGCTGGCCGGGCCGCCCGTGGCGCTGGCTTTTGTGCTGTTGCATGGGCTGGGCAACGGCATCATCACCATCGTCAAAGGCACCTTGCCGCTGGCGGTGTTTGGGGCCCAGGGTTACGGTGCGCGCCAGGGCGTGCTGAACCTGCCTGCGCGTTTGGTGGGTGCACTTTCACCCTGGTTTTTTGGCCTTTTGCTGCAGCGGCACGGCGCCAACGCGCTGTGGGCCACGGCGGCGGCCGGTGTGGCCAGCCTGTTGTTGCTGCAGGCCCTGCCTCGGCTGTCGGGCGCGCGCACCAGGCATTGAACCCGGGCGGGTGCGGCTGCATGCCCCCCCGCGCAGAACTGGGCCGCCACCGCCCCGCTATTGCAGCGCTGGCGCCCAAACAAGCGTCACAGAATGCGGGGCTGATCATGGAACCTCTGCGCCTGGACACCTTGGCTGCCCAAGTGGTGGCCTGGCACAACCGCCACCCACTGGCGCGCCGCATTTCGGCCGCGCAGGTGCAGGCCATGGGCTATGTGGTGTTGCCCGGCATGCAGGTCTGGCAGCCCGAAGATGCGGCTGCACCCACGAGCGACCGCGCAGCAGCGGCCGATGCGGTGGCAGCCGCGCCTGTGCCTGTGCCTGTGCCTGGGCCTGCGGCCAGCGACCAGGCCGCTGGAGGCCCGGTCGAAGTGGAAGCGCACCAGCCAGCTGCCACCAGCCCGGCCAGCAAAACCGTGGTCGAAACGGCCGCAGACGCCGCGCCTGATCCGACGCCAGCCGTCGAAACAGGCACGGCCATCAGCGATGCAACGGCCATCGACGTGCCACCGCAGGTGGACGCTGAGGCCCCGGCCGTTGGGTTGCGGGCCCGCTGGGAGGAAGGCGCGCCGGCTGTCACGGCCAACAACACACCGAACAGCGCACCAACCGAGGAACCAGCACCGGCACAGAGCCCATCGTTGCGCGAAAGACTGGCCGCGCGGCCCGCCCAAGCTGGGCCGCCGAGCATCGAAGCCGCCAGCCCAGACCCCGTCAAAACGCCCGCGCAGCCCATGCCCGGCCGCCCTGCCGCAGCGGGTGCAGCGGGTGCAGCGCCCGTTGCTTTTGCGCCCATACCACCCGCCGCAGGACAAGCAAACGCCGCAGACCCTTTCGCCAGTCCTTTCCGTCTGGCCTGCAGCGAAAACTTGCTGGACCGCACACCGCCGCAGCGGCTGGCCCAGTGGGCCCAGCAGCACGCGCGGGTGCTGGCCGTGCGTTTGCCCGCCGGTGCGCCGGTGCGGCAGGTGGCGCGCGACGCGGCACTCAGTGTTGTGCAGCCCGGCACGCTGGAGCGGCCGGTGGACCTGCTGTTGCGCGCCGCCACGCTGGCGGTGGGCCAGCGCCGTTTGCGTTTGCTGGTGGGCCCCGGGGTGGACCCCGCGGTACTGGGCCCGCGCTTGTGGAGCCTGCCCCGCGTGGCCGTGGCTTGCCTGCCCCTGCTGCTGTTGC
>JANNMQ010000340.1:0-3039 GCA_031398045.1 Rubrivivax sp. | reverse complement strand
TGAAGCGCCTTGGTCCGGTGGCTGCAAGCGCTGCCTGCACCATCATTTGCCGGCCTATCGGGTCGGCGGTGTGGTCGTGGGTAGGGGCAACCGTTTGGAGGCAAAAAAAGTCATGGGTGAAATGGATCGAACCACAGCCGTGAGCCGTCGTTGGATGCGCCTGCTTTCTGCGCTGGCCACGCTGGTGCTGTGCGCCAGCTCGACGCAGGCGCAGGCACCGACGACAGGTGCTGCCAAACCGGCGGTTAGGGCACCAACCAAGGCGCCAGCGGCTGCCGTGGGCACGGCCAAGGTGGCAGCGGCTGCACCGGCGGCACCAGCCACCAAGGCACAACCCTACGACGCCACCGACTGCTACGATTGCCATCAGGACGTCAAGGCCTTCCACGTCGACGGCCAGCACAAGTCGGTGGGTTGCGACGCCTGCCATGGCGGGCTGGAAGCGCACAAACCCAAAGGCAAGGGGCGGCCCAGCACCAACATGGACCCGGCGAACTGCGGCACCTGCCACCAGAATCAGTTCCGCACCATGTACCAGATGAACACCGAGAAGACTGCACACAAAGAAAAAGCGGCAGTCACCGCCGGTGCGATGGACAAGATCCTGGCACCGCACGGTTTCACGCGCGAGCACAACGAGCCGCGATCACATGCCTTTGCGCTGTACGACCAGGTGGTGGTAGACCGCGCTTTCGGTGGCCGCTTCCAGAACAAAGAAGGCAAGGCCGGACTGGCGCGCATGGGTGGCAACTTCAGGATTTGGGACGTGCTGGTCGACGAGTTTCCCGGTGAAGCGCACAAGGCATTCAAGCCGGGCACGGCGGCCGCCGCCAACCCGGTGTGCATGTCGTGCAAGTCGTCTGACCACATCCTGGACTGGGCTTACATGGGCGACCCCGCACCGGCGGCCAAGTGGAGCCGGCTGTCCAAGGTCAACGAATTCGTGAAGGACACCAACCACTCGTTGAACTGCAATTTCTGCCACGACCCGCATGCCGCCGAGCCGCGTGTCATCCGCGACGGCCTGATCCAGGCGTTGACGCGCCCCGAGAAAGACACACTCTGGCACCAGGATCCGAAGGGCGCCAAGATCGATGTCAAGGACCTGGGCGAACGCGGCTTCACCCGCAAGATCGCCATGCTCAGCCGCAGCGACAGCAAGCTGCAATGTGCGCAGTGCCACGTTGAATACAACTGCAACCCGGGCACCGACCCCACCAGCGGGCAGGCCGTGACGATGGCCGATGCGCGCACCAATCACTTTCCGATGAAGGACGTGATGCAGATCCAGCAGCACTACGTGGACCTGAAGTTCGGCGACTTCAAACACGCCATCACCGGCGCCATGCTGTGGAAGGGCCAGCATGCCGATGTCGAAACCTTCTACAACAGCGCGCACCAGAAGGCCGGCGCTGAATGTGCCGACTGCCACATGCCCAAGATGAAGGACGCCAAGACGGGCAAGGTCTACACCTCGCATTGGCAGACGTCGCCGCGGCATTACATCAAGGAAACCTGCCTCACCTGCCACAAGGATTGGACCGAGAAGCAGGCCGTCTACAGCATCGATTCACTGAAGAACCGCTGGACCGGCAAGATGCGCAAGGCCGAGTACTGGCTGACGCGGCTGATCGATAAGTTCGAGACGGCACAGAACCAGGGTGTAGACGCTGCAGTGTTGACCGAGGCACGAACCAAACATGCCGAGGCGCACATCCATTACGAGTGGTGGTCGGCCACCAACGGTGCGCATTTCCACAACCCGCAGCAGTTTGAGGTCTCGGTCAACAAGGGCATGCTTGCGTCACAAGCCGGCATCAAGCTGCTGGATGACGCCATGGCCAAGCGGCGCCCGGTGGCGGCAGCGCCAGCGCTTGCCCCGCTGACCACGCCGACGCCAACCGCACCGGCCGTCAAGCCGGTGGCGGTGGTGGTGCCGGCGTTGAAGGCTGCGCAGCGTTGACGGGGCGCAGCCCGTGAGCCGGTGCTTGCGTTGCAGTTGCAGTTGCAGTTGCGGTTGACGCTGGCGGTGAACCCCAAGTTGTCGTTTGCCATCGTGGCCGTCGGCCTGCTGCTGCTGGTGCTGGCCGTGCTGCTGCATGCCGTCTGGCGCGGCGCTGCGCTGCAGCCTGCGGCTGCCGGTGGTGGCAGCCGCCCATGGCTGATAACGGCCGTGCTGTTGCTGGGCCTGCCCGCCGTGGCGGTAGGTTTTTACAGCTGGCGCGGCGACTTTGCGGCCGTCGGTGCTGAACCTGCGGCGTTGAGCGAGCAGTTGCTGCAGCAGGGCTGGCCTGCTGCAGGGGAGCCCGCAGACCGGCTCTACGCCGAGGTGCAACGCCACTTGAAGTTGCAGCCCGCCGACACGCGTGCGCTCGTCATCAAGGCGCGCCTTGACATGCAGAATGAACGTTATGCGCTCGCTGTGTTGGCTTTTGAACAGGCGCTGGCGGGCCGCAGCAAAGTGGCCAACGATGCGTCGGTGTGGGTTGAATACGCCGAGGCGCGGGGCATGCTGCAAGGCCGCACGCTGCTGGGCGAACCGCAGCGCCTGCTGAGCAAGGCCTTGGAGCTGGACGGCCGCCACCCGCAGGCGCTGGACCTGGCCGGCAGCGCGGCTTGGGAAGCGCGCAACTACGAAGACGCGGCGCGCTACTGGCAGCGCCTGCTGGCGCAGCTGCCTGGCAGCAGCCCGCGCCGGCTGGAGCTTAGCCAGGCCATTGAGCGGGCGCAGCGGCAGGCCCTGTGGGCATTGCCGCAGCGGCCGTAGACAGCCGGCCGACCCGGGCCTGGTGGCCGCGGGCCACTACAGCGGCCTGCAGCATCAGTCTATTGCGACGTTCGGGCGCCCGGCATCACCTGGCCGGTCTGCTCGGCCGGTGGTGGCATGCGGTAGTAGTTGTTGTTGAGGTAACGCGCCACCTGGTTGATGTCTTCATCGTTCCAGCCCAGCATCGCCTGCGACTGCCAAAAGCGCACCTGGGCGCGCAGGCTGGTCCAGTCCAGCACCTGTTTCTTGTCGCGCCAATGCATTTGCGAGCT
>JANNMQ010000287.1:0-3805 GCA_031398045.1 Rubrivivax sp. | reverse complement strand
GCAGGCCCTGTCGGCTTGTTCCAGGTTTTCGAGTTGGGGCTGCTGGAAATCAAGGCCCACATCATCGACAGCCTGGCCTACGCGGGTGGCCAGTGCATCGAGCTGTACCCCGACAAGCCGATCTACGACATACCCGCCGTGCCTGTGTGCACCGGCAAAGAACTGACCGACAACCTGCTCAAGCAGATTGCACCGTTTGGCGCCACCTTCCACCTGGGCCAGGAAGTGACGCAGGTTGAAAAGCAGGCCGATGGCCGGTTTTTTGTTGCCACGTCAAAAGGCACGCAGTTCTTGACCAAAACGGTGTTCATCGCCGGTGGTGTGGGCAGTTTCCAGCCGCGCACGCTGAAGGTGGACGGGTTGGAACAGTTTGATAACCAACAACTGTTCTACCGCGTGAAAAACCCAGCCGAATTTGCGGGCAAAAACCTGGTCATCGTGGGTGGTGGCGACTCGGCGCTGGACTGGGCGCTGAACTTTGCGCAGGAAGGACCCAACAAGGCAGAAAGCGTCATCCTCATCCACCGCCGCGACGGCTTTCGCGCCGCGCCGGCCAACGTGGCCAAGATGAAAGAACTTTGCGATGCCTACGAGATGCAGTTCATCGTCGGCCAAGTCACCGGCTTCGAAGCACAGAGGGGCCGCCTGAAGCAGTTGAAAGTAACCGGCACTGATGGCGTCACGCGGCTGGTGCCGCTGGATGTGCTGCTGGTGTTCTTCGGTCTCAGCCCCAAGCTGGGCCCGATAGCCGAATGGGGCCTGGGCATCGAACGCAAGCAGATCACGGTGGACACCGAGAAGTTCGAAACCACCACCAAAGGCATCTTTGCGGTAGGCGACATCAACATCTACCCGGGGAAGAAAAAGCTCATCCTGTCGGGCTTTCACGAAGCTGCGCTGGCCGCCTTTGGCGCGTCACCCATCGTGTTTCCTGACAAGCGCGTGCTTTTGCAATACACCACCACCAGCCCCAAGCTGCACAAGGTGTTGGGCGTGGAGTCACCCGTCTTCGACTGATAATCACTGTGCAACCCGGAAGTCCGTCCGGGTTGCGTTCGCTAGGGGTGCTGCGGCTGGCCAATGTGCCAGCCCCGGCTGAGACAGTCCCTTTGAACCTGACTGAGGTAATCCTCGCGCAGGGAAGCAACCGGAACCGGGGTCGCCCACCAGGGCCACCCTTGTTGACAGTTTGCCCACCTGCCATCGCTTTCGAAGGAAGCACGATGGCACGACATTCCATTTCCATCCTCACCCTGGCCTGCTTGGCCAGTTTCCAGGCCGTTGCGCAAGATGCGGCCAACCGGGCTGCGTCACCGGGCGGCCCGAGCATGCAAGCCGGCAGCGCGCAGATCATCACCATCACCGGCCGCGGTAGCGTGTTGAACGCAGCGGGCATGGCCGGCTTCGGCAATGTGCCGCTGGCTCAGTCACCGTACAGCGGCAGCGTTATCAACTTGCGCCGTTTGGAAGACGCCGGTATTGCCAGCCTGACGGACATCACGCGGCTGGACGCTGGCACCACCGACGCCTACAACGCGCCGGGCTATTGGGGCCAGCTGGCGGTGCGCGGCTACATCCTGGACCCTCGCTTCAACTTCAGGCGCGACGGCCTGCCCATCAACGCCGAAACAGTGCTGCCCACGGCCAACAAACAGGCGCTGGAAATCATCAAGGGCACCAGCGGCCTGCAGGCTGGCACCAGTGCACCCGGTGGCCTGGTGAACCTGGTGGTGAAACGGCCGCAAGGCGATCTGACGGCGGCTCGGCTCGGGGCCACCGACAGCAGTGACGCCACAGTGGCCATCGACGTCGGACGCACGGCGGCCAGCGGTCTGGCCTGGCGCTTGAATGCCGAGGCTGAGCAGCTGCGCCCCGCACTGCGCGACGCGCGGGGCCGGCGCCATCTTCTGGCGCTCAGCGCTGAAGCGCCCATCGGCGCTGCAGGCCTGCTGGAAGTGGAGGCCGAACGGTCGCATCAAAGCCAGCCCAGCATGCCCGGCTTCAGCCTACTGGACAAACAACTGCCCGCTGCCAGCAGCATCGACCCCCGCACCAACCTGAACAACCAGTCCTGGAGCCTGCCCGTCGTGTTTGACGGCACGACGGCGTCCGTCCGCTACACGCATGCGCTGGGTGATGCCTGGGCCCTGGTGGCGCACGCTATGCAACAGCGCCTGAAGACCGACGACCGCGTGGCCTTCCCTTTTGGCTGCGGCAACGAGAACAACTACGACCGCTACTGCAGCGACGGCAGCTTCGACTTGTACGACTTTCGCAGCGAAGGTGAACGCCGCTCCACACGGACGCTGGACCTGTCAGCCAGCGGCAAGTTGCAGTTGGCCGGGTTCACGCACCACGTGGGGCTGGGTGTGCTGTCCACCCGCTACGACGCCGACTTCGACCGCCAGGCCTACAACTACGTCGGCACCGGTCTGATCGACGGCAGCGTGCAGGTCGGCAGCGACCCCTCACTGACCGACGAAAACACCAACCGCCACGAGCGCAGCACCGAATGGCGCGTGCAGGACCGCGTGCAGCTGGGCAGCGCCACCAGCCTGTGGGCCGGCCTGCGCCACACACGGCTGCAGCGTGAAGCCGTACGCACCGACGGCAGCCGCGCCACGCAGTACAGCCAGAGGCACACCACGCCCTGGCTGGGCATCAGCCATGACCTGGTGCCTGGCCTGATGGTCTATGCCAACGCCGGACAGGGCATCGAAAGCGACGTGGCACCCAACCGCAGCCGCTACACCAATGCCGGCGCTCCCCTGCCGGCGCTGAAGAGCAAGCAGATCGAAGCCGGCCTGAAGCAGCGCGTGGGCAGCGTGACCTGGAACGTGGCCGCCTTCGACATCCAGCGCCCGCTGTGGGGCAGCGTGGGCTCTTGCGACATCGCGAACAGTTGCACCTACATGCGCACGGGAAACCAGCGACACCGCGGCGTTGAGGCCGATGCCGAGTGGAGCGCCGGCGCCTTCAGCGTACGCGGCAGCGCCATGCTGCTGCATGCGCGCGTGCAAGACGCCATCGATCCTGCTCAAAACGGCTCGCAGCCCACCAACGTGCCCGCGCGCACGTTGAAACTGCAGGCCGCATACCGCGTGCCCGCCCTGCCCGGCCTGAGCCTTGTGACCTTCGCCACCCACGAAGGCGCTCGCATGGTGTTGCCCGACAACAGCGTGACGACGCCCGGCTGGACGCGCCTGGACCTGGGCGGGCGCTACGCGGCCCGGCTGGCCGGTGTGGCTACCACTTGGCGGATCGGGGTGGACAACGCCACCAATCGACGCGCCTGGAAAGAAGCTCCGTACCAATTCGGCCATGCCTACCTGTACCCCCTTCCCGCGCGCATGTGGCATGCCAGCGTGCAGATCAGCCTGTGATGCAAACTTGTGCCGTTGTTGTCCTGTTTTGGGGCTGGCGAGCCCCTGGCACACCACCTGCGGCCTGCCTGTAGGCTCTGTGTTTCGGGCTATACTGTTAGGCTCATTTCCTCGATAGCTCAGTCGGTAGAGCGCCGGACTGTTAATCCGTAGGTCCCTGGTTCGAGCCCAGGTCGGGGAGCCAAGTAATGCAAGAGTCAGCAGGTTAGCGCCTGCTGACTTTTTTGCTTTCTGGGTTCGGCTGGTGCCAGTTTGGTGCCAGTTTTGAGGTTGATGCACCTGCAACACTGCAAACCAGCACGACCGTTGTGGCAGCGCCGCATCTGGGACAGCTTCGCGCTGCGCCCGAGCCACCGCTGTGGCGTCTTCGAGAAGTCCTATCGGCGCCAAGGCCCGCGACTCGCGACGCGCGAGTGACGGAC
>JANNMQ010000258.1:0-3707 GCA_031398045.1 Rubrivivax sp. | reverse complement strand
TGGTCGACCACCCACTGCATGAACAGCGGGCTGATCAGCGTCAGCAGTTCCAGCGCCAGCGACACCGCCAGCACACGCCACACCGTCGTCCACAGGCCCGCCACGCGCCCCACCAAACGGGCCAAGGAAATGCGCTGGCCTTCCTGCTTGGGCGCAAAGCTGTCGCCCGGCCAGACCTCGAGCGCCACGCCGGTGAAGCGGTCAGAAATCTCCTTGAACGTGAAACTGCAGTCACCAACTGCGGGGTCCAGCACCTCGCAGCGGTCGGCCGTCACCTTGTGCAGCACCACGAAGTGGCCCAGGTCCCAGTGCAGGATGCAAGGCAGGCGCAGGTCTTTAAGTTCCTCCACTTCCAAGCGCACGGCGCGCGCCGTCAGCTGCTCGGCTTGCGCGACGCGGATGATTTCAGAGAGCGTCATGCCCTGCGGCATGGCGCCGTGGCGCGAACGCAGCGTGGGCAAGTCGGTGACGGTGCCGTAATGGCCCAGCACCATCGCCAAACAGGCCAGACCGCACTCAGAAGCCTCCGACTGCAGCACCACGCCCACGCGCTGGCGCAGCCCCAGTTGCAGACGATTCAGCAGCTGCATGGTGCGGGTCGCTCAGCCACTGTTGGCACGCACACGCGCTGCATACAGCGGTTCCAGTATCCACTGGTACAAAGGCCGTGTTTCGTGCAACAGATCGGCTTCCACGCGCATGCCCGACTGCAGCGCCAAGGGCTGAACCAAGGCTTGCGCTGAAGGTTGCGCTGAAGGTTGGGCTGAAGGCTGGGCTGATGACTGGCTGTGGGCAGCCATGTTTTGCGCCGGCAGGCTGACCGTGATGGAAAAGTACAGCTGCCCGGCGGCGTCGGCGGCCGGAGCCAGCCCGGCCAGCCCCTGCAGCTCTGACGCGGCCACCGCAGCACTGGATATCGACTCGACCTTGCCCACGTGCTGGCCGAACTTCTGGTACGGAAAGGCGTCGTAGCGCAACAGCACCTTGGTGCCCTTGTCGATGAAGCCGGCCGCCCGCGTGGGCACATACAGGCGCGCAATCAAATTGGCCGATGCCGGCATCAGGTGCGCCAGCGGACGCGCCGTGTCTGCGGTTTGCCCCACATCAGCCTGCACCAGCGTCAGGCGACCGTCGGCGGGCGCGGTGACGACGATGCGGCGGCGCGCTTCAATCTCGGTGTATTCCTGCTTGGCCACCAGCATCGCGCGCTCGAGCTCGGCGCGCTGGTTGACGAAGCGCGCGCGCAGTGATTCCACCTCGCGCTGCGCCACACCCAGTTCACGCTCCACGGCCAGGCGCTCACGGCGCTGGCCCTCAAGCCGTGTGCGCGTTTCGTTGACCTCGGTCTCGCGCACGCGCAGTTCGTCGCGCGACACGTAACCCTGTCGGAACAGATCTTGGTAGCGGCCGAGTGCTTCGGTGGCGCTGCGTGTGCGCTGCTCCTGCAGTTCACCTTGCCGCAGCACCTGGGTGGTCTCGGAGCGCAGCAAGGCCATGCGACGCTCCAACTGCGCCAGTTCATCGGCTTCGGCCTTGCCCAACCGGCGCAGCTCGTCTTCCAGCGACCGGCGGCGGGCTTCGATCTGGCTGGCGATGCCGCGTTGATAGTCCACCGCGTCAGGGCCAATGCGGTCCCCTGACAACACGAACAACACGTCGCCTTTTTGCACGGCCTGGCCGGCCTGCACCTTGTTTTCGACAACGATGCCGGGCTGGCTGGGTGCCAACCTGATCAGCCCTTCGGTGGGCTGCAATTGGCCGCTGACGGTGGAGCGGCGTGTGTAAGTGCCCAGCGTGACCAACAGCATCAACGCGCCGATCAGTGCCAAAGAGGCCACTGCATAGAAGCGCGAAGACGCGCCGGGCAACAACACGATGGCGCCGTGCTGCGGCGGGCGCTGTGCCTCCAACGCCTCGGGTCTGAACAGCGGTGAGACGTTGTGATTGGGGGCCGGTGGATTGCTCATGCTCGTGGTGCACGATTGTGCGTTCGAGAGGCTTTTCGCTGCACCCGCCGCGGTGTGACGCATGCCACGACCTGTTCACGCCCAGATGAACTCTGTGGCGCATGACACGCTGGCTGCGGCACACACACACGCCAACAGACAGCAGGCGGCAAATAATGCAAAGGCGAGCAAACTACCATGCACGGTAGGTTGCTCGCCAAGTTGCCCGTGGGCCCAGTTGCACTGGCCCCGGAGGGTGTTTCAGTTCCGGATCTGCTTCACGCAACCATCCTGCCGCGGGCCCTGAAGGCCCGCAGGCTGGAAATCAGCAGCGCCGGCGGCGGCAACCGCTGCCCTTGCCGCCGATACCGTTGCCCTTGCCCTTGCCTTTACCCTTGCCTTTACCCTTGCCCTTGCCACCGCTGCAGCCTTTTTTCTTGCCGCCGCCAGCAACCAACAGTTGCTCTTCGAGTGTCAGTACACGCATGATTTTCTCCAAAACAATTAACTTGATTAATGAAACCCACGCTGGTTAACCACCAACACCGGTCCACGAGCAATCAACAAACTAACAGAGCTAATATCTGGTTTAGTTGCTGACTGAGACTGAATCTTAGGAAGAACTCAGACTTGACACATCCCCGCGGGTGAGGGGACCGCAAGTGCAGGCCACCGAACTGCGGTATTTGTTGTGCATTTGAAGCGCCTGAACCGTCGATTGGCGTATTTCGCACCACAGCCGGTCTGCTAACTATCGATAGAAAAAGAAACCAAATGTTCGTTGGTCATTACGCGAACACCTGTGATTGAAGAATGACAGGCGATACAAGTAGTTTCGTTGCCAGCATCACACCTACTGACTTGCGAGCTTGACAGCGCGCGATGTACAAGGCGCTGGCCACTTGAGCGGCACCGCCTGGAGGGTAAGGGCCAAGGTCCGCTCTGCAATGAGCCATCGTGGTCACCGCCAATGGCTCGCGTTGGCGCAACAGAACGCCAATCCTTTATTCACATTTAGAAGCCTTAAGTTACACCAACATTGGGCTTCATTCATCTGGGTTGCCGAACTTTTGTGCTTGTTCTGGATGGCGCTTCTGTTGTCTGGGTCCGCACCCTGTTTTGCTTTGCATTTGCACGTCCCTTTACCGAGTTGATGCAAGCTTTGCAAATTCACCGTGGTGTGATGAAGTTAACAGCGATCCGGTTATCCCATGTTTGTGTGGACTTCGCATACGCTGGCAGACAGAGACAATGTGCAGTGGGGCCTGCACCGCGGCAGATGATCCCGTTGCAAATGAAGATCTTTCGGAGAACCAAGATGGGCCTGCGTGACCTGAGCAAATTCGGCGATGACAGCAAAGCACTGGAATGGGCGCACCAGGCGTTTGCTTTTGACCATGTGGAGATGATCAGCCAGGCCACCTGGGCCACCACCTACCGTTTGGGAAAACAAGCAGCGCGAGGCCCCAAGTCGCTGGCCCAACAGGCCTATCTGAAGTTGATACCGACGCGTTTTGCAGGCGTGGCCGGGCGTACACAGCAACTGGCGACGCGGTTTGTGGCGCAAATCCCCACCGTCATGGCCTGCGATGACCAACGAGGCTGGCTGCTCAGCGCCGACCACGGTGGCACCACGCTGGACTACGACTCACCCGATGTCGACTTGCTGGCCATGATCCGCAGCTATGCGCGTTTGCAGGCCCAGGCCCGCCACGACACCGCCTTGCTGGCGGCGGCACCCCACAGTGACGTGCTGACGCT
>JANNMQ010000251.1:0-2324 GCA_031398045.1 Rubrivivax sp. | reverse complement strand
GCAACAGCGCCACGGCACAGGCGTGCTCTTCATCACGCACGACTTTGGCGTGGTGGCCGACATCGCGCACCGCGTGGCCGTGCTGCGCCTGGGCGACTTGGTGGAAGTGGGCGTCAAAGACGAGGTGCTGAAACGTCCGCAGCACGACTACACCCGCATGCTGATGGCGTCAGTGCCAACGCTGAACGTCACGCAGCGTGCGCTAGACACCAGCGCGCCGGTGGTGTTGCGGGTGCAGGGGCTGGCCAAGACTTACGACGACAAGAGCTGGTTTGGCAAGCGCCGCACCGTGCATGCCGCCAAGGACGTGAACCTGGAAATCAAACGCGGCCAGACGCTGGGCATCGTGGGTGAAAGCGGCTCCGGCAAAAGCACGGTGGCACGCTGCGTGGTGCGTCTGGTCGACCCCAGCGCCGGCAGTGTGGTGCTGGGCAACGACGAGATTGCCACGCTGGGCGCCAGCGCGCTGCGCCCGCTGCGCCGCCGTGTGCAGATCGTGTTCCAGGACCCCTACCGCTCGCTGAACCCGCGCCGCAACGTGGGCCAGGCGCTGGTGGAAGGGCCGATGAACTACGGCATGAGCCATGACGCCGCCCTTTCCAAAGCACGTGAACTGCTGTCGCTGGTGCGCATGGACGCCAGCGCCATGGACCGCTACCCGCACCAGTTCAGCGGTGGCCAGCGGCAGCGCATCTGCATCGCGCGTGCGCTGATGATGGAACCCGAGTTACTGATTGCCGACGAAGCGGTCAGCGCGCTGGACGTGTCGGTGCAGGCCCAGGTGTTGCGCCTGTTTGAAGAGATCCGTGAACGGCTGAAGATCGCCATGCTGTTCATCACCCACGACCTGCGCGTGGCTTCACAAGTGTGCGACACGCTGGCCGTGATGAGCCAAGGCGAGGTGGTGGAATACGGCCCCGCGCACCAGGTGTTTGGCAACCCGCAGCACGCCTACACGCAAGCCCTGTTCGCGGCCGCTCCGGGCAAGAACTTTGCATTTGGTGGTTGATTCAGAGGACGCAACTTCCACAGTTGCACCTTCGTTGCGGCAGCGTTGGGCCCGCCGTTGGATGGATCGCGCCGCAACCTGGAGCCCCACCACCCGCGGGCTGCTGTGGACATCGGCCGCGGGGCTGCTGTTTTCATTGTTGAACGCGTTGCTGCGTGCGCTGGCGCAGGATGTGCCGGCCCTGCAGGCCCAGTTTTTGCGTTATGCGATGGGCATTCTGGTGCTGACGCCGCTGGTGCTTTGGCGTGGCTGGCGCCACTACATGGCCAAGGACATCAGGGGTCAGTTCTGGCGCGGCGGCATGCACAGCATCGGCCTGATGTTGTGGTTCTGGGCATTGCCGCGCATCCCGCTGGCCGACATGACCGCCATCGGTTTTACCGGGCCCATCTTCATCATGATCGGCGCGCGCATTTTTTTCGGCGAACCGATGCGATGGGAACGCTGGCTCGCCACGCTGCTGGGTTTTGCCGGCGTGCTCATCGTGGTGGGGCCGAAACTCTCGGGCAGCGGCGGCTGGTGGCACCTGGTGATGCTGGCCAGCGCGCCGATGTTTGCGGCTTCTTTTCTCATCACCAAAGCCCTGACACGGCACGAAACGGCCGGTGTCATCCTGGTCTGGCAGTCGATCACGGTCACCCTGTTCAGCCTGCCGCTGGCGGTGGCTGTGTGGCAGGCCATCACACCGATGCAGTGGCTCGGGTTCATGGTCTGCGGCGTGCTGGGCAGTGCCGGCCACTACTGCCTGACCCGCAGCTTTGCCGCCACCGACATCTCGGCCACCCAGTCGGTGAAGTTCCTGGACCTGCTGTGGTCGGCGTTTTTCGGCTTTGTCATCTTTGGCGACCTGCCCACGCAGACCACCCTGCTGGGTGGCGCGGTGATCGCCACGGCCACGCTGTGGGTAGCGCGGCGGGAATCGCGCAGCGGCAACAGCAAGACCCTGCAGCCGGTGGACGACTCGCGTCTGTAGCTGCACACCATCCCAATCTCTTTTTCAGGACCTGAACACCATGCCCCGCATCTTGATCGCCGGCTTCCAGCACGAGACCAACACCTTCGCCCCCAGCCTGGCCGACTGGTCCGCTTTCACACGCGGCGACAGTTTCCCGGCCTTTGTGCGCGGCCCGGCCATGCAAGACCAGCTGAGCGACATCAACATCCCCATCGCCGGTTTCATCGACTTTGCCAAACGCCAGGGCTGGCAGCTGGTGCCCAGTGCCTGGGCCGGTGCCATACCGTCTTCCTATGTCACCGAAGACGCTTTTGAGCGCATCGCCAGCGCCATCTGCGAGGACGTGAAAACCGCCGGTGC
>JANNMQ010000183.1:0-2448 GCA_031398045.1 Rubrivivax sp. | reverse complement strand
CGAATGTTCAAGTCGGCTTTGCTGCCGCGCATGAACAGCAGCGCGGTGGTGGTGTTGACGACGATGCCGATGCCGGCCACCACCATGATGGTCACGCCCTCGATGGCCTGGGGCGATTGCTGGGGTGATTGCAGCCGGTGCACCGCTTCCCAGACCAGTGAGCCCATGGCCACCAGCAGCAGCAGCGCATTGACAAAAGCGGCCAGGATGCTGGCGCGCTTCCAGCCGTAGGTGTGGCGCGCGTCGGGCTGCAGTTTGCCGGCCAGCGCGCCGCCCCAGGCCAGCACCAGGCCGAAGACGTCGCTGAGGTTGTGGCCGGCGTCGGCCAGCAGCGCCAGTGAGTTGATCTTCCAGCCGTAGAAGGCTTCCACCGCCACAAAAGCGACATTCAGCGCGATGCCGATGCCGAAGGCCGCGTTGAAGTTGGCGGGGGCGTGGTTGTGATCGTGGCCGGCACTCATGTGGCGTCGATTCTCAGCCACAGCACGCCGCTCGGGGTGGCAGCTGAGCGGCGCACTGATGCGGTCTTGCCTTCCATCGACTGGAAAGGCCGTCCGGTTTGAAAGAATGAATCGTGCGCTGGTGGGGGGGCTGACCAGGGCTGACCCCATGGACGCTTTCAGGCGTCTCCCAGTAAACCCAGCAAGTCGGTGAACAAACGGGTGCCGTTGGCATCCACCCCGTCAGGGTCGGCCTGGTTGTCGGGCCTGGGTATCACTCGGTTGTCGGTGGGCCCGGCCCACACCGGTGTGCAGCGGCCCCCGCCACCTTGCTGCAGCAGGTCGGCCAGCAGGTCAAACGCGGCTTCGGGTTCGGCCAGGCGGGTCCATAACGCCGAACTGGTGGCTGGTGCATTGGGCACGTTGATGCCCAGTTTGGCGGCCATCAACTCCTGACGGTAGCGTTTGATGGCCACGCTGCGGCCGTCGGGCCCCAACTGGCGGTCGATGCTGGCCACGTCGCAGCCACCATCGAAGGTCATGCCACGCCGGCGCCAGTGGCTGGTGCCGACGCAGGCATACACGTCGTCAACGATCACCACCGTGGAGCGCAATACCGCCGTGCGGCCTGGAAAGCCGATGGGGTGGAAAGCAGCCACCCGCTGGCGGTCTTGCGCGGTCAGCGCTTCGATAGCCGCCTTACGGTGTGCCAGCGCGGCGCGCACCCAAGGCGCCTTGGCAGGCGTCATGTCGGGCCAGCGTGGCACGCAGATCATCACCTTCAAGCGGGTGTTGGCCTGCATCTGCGCGCGCAGCACGTCCACCAGGTCGATCTCGTGCGCCAGCGGTGCGCCCGCAGGGCGTGCGGTGCGCGCGAAGGCCGGACCTTCGATGTAGACAAATTCGCGTGCTTGTTTCACGGCGCGCACCAGCGACCACAGCGCGTCTCGCTGGCCGGCGCGTGCGCTGACCATCTCGCGCTGCAGCTGGCGTTTCAAGCGCGCTTCGTTGGCCAGACTGAACGTGGGTGCGGGCACACCCAGCACAGCGGCCAGCGCGTTGATGCCACTTTGTATCGAATCGGCCGGGCCGGGAATGGGGATGGCCGACAAACCCAGCTCGGGCGTGTCGCAGAAAGCGGCGATGGTTTCCAGCATCACCGCCGACACGCTGCCGGTGACGTCAGGCGCGGGGTCGTTCCAGTTGTTGCCCCCTGTGGCCACCAGCCAGCCGGGCGTGGTGTTGGAGAGCGGGATGATGGGCTGCGCACGTTTGATGGCGTGCAAGGCCAGGTCGTAGGCCAGCTGGCCGTCGGCGCGTATGCCGGCGGCGTGCAGGTCGGGGCCCGGTGCGTTGCCGGGGTCGCCAAGGTCAGGTCGGGCGCTGCGGCTCTCTGCGGTCCAGCGTGCGCCAGTCAGCACCGCGCGCCATGCCAGGCGCGGGTCGGCGGCGGGCACGGTGCCCAACGCCAGCACGGTGTCAAACCGGGCCTGCGTGGGCAGGTGCGGGCCGCGGCGCGGCGCCGTGGTTTCGTTGGCGTTGCGGCGCAGCAGCGCGAGCAGGTTGGCCGGCGCTGCGCCGGGTGGTGTGGGCGGGGGCGCAATGCCGAACAAGCTGGCCGGCGCTACGCCGGTGGCACCAAAAGCGGCCAGCACGGCAGCCACGGCGGGGGTTTGCAAAAAGGCGCTGCCGCCGAAGTTGTCGGGTGGCGGCGTGGCGGCGGGTGTGGCTGCAGCCACCGCCACAGGCACCCCCGACATCAGCCGGCGCCGGCCATCGCGGCCCACGGCCACCACGTCCAGCAGCAGTTGCGCGGGGTTGGGCAAGGGCTCAACCGGTGTCAGGCCAAACGGGTTGCTGATCAGCATGCGGCTGGGCACGCCGGCTACCGCCAGTGCTGCACCACCGTCACCGCGCACAAACGACGGCTGGTCGCCGTCGATGGCGTCGATGGCGACAAAGCGGCGCGGCAGCACACGCAGGTGGGTGCCGGCGGGCACGCTGTTGG
>JANNMQ010000162.1:0-6437 GCA_031398045.1 Rubrivivax sp. | reverse complement strand
CACCTGCGCCGTTTCTTCGTCGCGGATTTCGCCCACCATGATGACGTCGGGGTCGGCGCGCAAAAAGGCCCGCAGCGCCTTGGCGAAAGTCCAGTCGATGCGCGGGTTCACCTGCACCTGGCGCAACCCGGCCTGGGTGATTTCCACCGGGTCTTCGGCGGTCCAGATCTTGCGTTCGGGGGTGTTGATGAAACCCATCGCCGAATGCAGTGTGGTGGTTTTGCCCGAGCCCGTGGGCCCCACGCACAGCAGCATGCCATAGGGTCGCTGCACGGCGGTTTTGAAACGCTCCAGGTTCACCGGGCTCAGGCCCAGGTTGTCCAGCGGTATCGGCTTGCTGGACTGCAACAGCCGCAGCACGGCGTCTTCCTGCCCGTTGTTGGTAGGGATGGTGGCCACGCGCAGTTCCAGCCGCACGTTTTGCATGAACTTGGCGAAGTTGATCTTGCCGTCTTGTGGTTTGCGCTTTTCGCTGATGTCCAGGTCGCACATGATCTTGATGCGTGCGATCAGCGCGTTGCGGTAGGTGTGGGGCAACTCAAGGTAAGCGCGCAACTGGCCATCGCGCCGAAAGCGGATGCGCACCTTGTCTTTGCCACCGGGGCATTCCACATGGATGTCCGACACCCCCTGCGCGTGTGCTTCCATGATCATCGAGTTGATCAGGCGCACCAACGAGTTGTCGCTTTGCTGGATGGCGGGGTCGTCACGGTCGTCTTGTGTGGCGTCAACTTTTTCCATCGACGCCAACAGCTTGCTGGCGCCTTCGGGATCACCACCCCCTTCGGGCGACCATGAAATCTCAGCCCCGCTGAGTGCGTTGCCGGTGGCCGTGCCCAGTCTTTCGTAGGCCTTGTGCACGATGTTTGGCAGCACACCCGAACGTGCCAGCACTGGCACCACCTTGCACTGCGCGGCAAATTCAAGTTCGTCCAGCTTGCCGCGGTCCGACGGGTCTTCCACCGCCACCACCAGGCGGCCGGCGCGGCGCATCAGCGGCAACGCCGGTATGCGTGCGGCCACGGCGTAAGGCAGGCGCGCCAGCGCGTCGCTGTCGGCCGGGAAGTTCAGCACGTCCACCAGCGGGTAGCCCATCTTGCGGGCCAGCGCGATCTGCAGGTCGGCGCGCGACACCACGCCGCTGCGCACCAGCAGTTCACCCAGCGGGGTGCTGCGGTCGGTGCGCTGCTGCTGCAGCGCATCTTCCAGCTGCGCGTCGGTGACGTAACCCAGAGCACACAGCGCCTCGCCGATGCGCACCATGGGCATGCGTGACTGCTGCTCGATGGCTTCGGCCAGTTCTTCGGCGGTGATGATCTGGCGCACCACCAGCATGTCACCCAGCTTGCGCGAACGCAGCTGCTCTTGTTCAGCCAGCGCCAGGGCAATTTTCTCTGGTGAAGCCGAGTGTTGTTCCACCAGCGCTTCGCCGATGCGCAGTCCCACCTCGGCGCTGGAAAAGGAAGATCGGGGCACAAACCAGCGTTGCAGTGTGCCGTGGTCGTCCAGCGGCTGGTACAGAAACAAGCCATGCGGCGTGTCTTGATGGCCCACGGTGTAGCCCTGCCACACCGGCGCCTTGATGAACTCGATGCGAAACGGGATGCGGGGGCGTTGGCGTGCCAGTTCGTGTTCACCAATGGCCGCTGGCACGGCGCGCAGTGGCTCCAGCAGCCGCATGCGACGAAACTGTTCCAGCCGCAGGGGTAAGGACTTGTGCGGCTTTTGCATCACCAGCTGCAGCACACCGCGGTCGGGCGCAAACAGCATCAGGTCGCCACTGAGCAACTTGCCGTTGTGGCCTTCTATTTCGCACATCACCGGCGCCGTGTTGGGCACGGACGCGGCGTAGGCGGGCAGGTCCGGCGTCGGCCAGCTCACCAGGTCACCCGGTGAGTTGTGCAAGGCTTGCAGCGGTTGCGAGAGGTCTGACATGGTGGCTTTCAGGCGCGTGCATCGATGCGTGCACACGCACGGCACCCCAACAGCGGGTACTGCAGCCATCCTAGGGCCAGTGGTCGGGCGGGCTCGCGGGAAAAAGCAGGCGCAAGGCGCACCAGTTCACGGCGCTGGGCTCAGAGGCTCTCGGCCCTTTCTTGTCCCGGTTCAGCCCACGCGCGTGCCATCGCGTCCGGTCCTTGGTCAGGCGTGAAAGTCCTCTCGGACGCTCACGTCCAGACTCACTACTTCTGCACGCCCATCAGCGCATCGGGCAGCCAGGTCACCACCTGCGGGAACACGGTGATGATGGCAATGCACAGCACCAGGCAGGCAAAAAACGGCAACGCCGCTTTGGCAATCACGTTGCTGTCCTTGCCGGTCATGTTCTGCAACACAAACAGGTTGAAACCCACCGGCGGCGTGACCTCGGCAATTTCCACCAGCAAGACGATGAAGATGCCAAACCACACCAGGTCGAAGCCGGCTTTTTGGATCATCGGCAGCACCACGGCACTGGTCAGCACGATCATGCTGATGCCGTCCAGCGCCGTGCCCAGCACCAGGTAGACCACCACCAGCACCGCAATCAGCGTGTAGGGGCTCAGGTTCATGCTGGCCACCCATTCGGCCAGTTCACGCGGCACGCCGGTGAAAGCCATGGTTTTGGACAGGAACGCTGCGCCGGCCAGGATGAACATGATCATGCAGCTCATGCGCGTGGCGCCCATCAGGCCGTCCCAGAAGTTGCGCCCGTTCAGGCTGCCACCGGCAGCAGCGATGACCAGTGCACCCAGCACACCCCAGGCCGCGCATTCAGTGGCCGTGGCCCAGCCTGCAACCAACACCCAGACGATGAACAGGATGAGCAGCGTGCACGGGATGAGGCTGGCCGACAAACGAAGTTTTTCCAGCAACGTCGTGGGCGCGTCGGGCGCTGGCACCTTGCTGGGGTTGCGCAGGCTCCACCAGCCGATGTAGATGGAAAAAAGCGCCATCAACACAAAGGCCGGCAGAAAGCCGGCCAGGAACAGCCGGATCACCGACGCGTCGGCGGCCACCGCGTACACCACCATGGTGATGGACGGGGGAATCAAGATGCCCAGCCCGCCGGCCGTGGCCAAGGCACCGATGGCCAGGTTCTCGTCGTAGCCGCGGCGCTTCAATTCAGGCAGTGCCACCTTGGCGATGGTGGCGCAGGTGGCGGCCGATGAACCCGACACCGAACCGAAGATGCCGCAACCCAAGATGGTGGTGTGCATCAGCCGCCCCGGCACGCGGTTCAACCAAGGCGCCAGGCCGCTGAACATCTGCTCGGACAAGCGGGTGCGAAACAGAATCTCGCCCATCCAAATAAACAGCGGCAGAGCAGCCAGTTCCCAGCTGGCGGTGGTTTCCCAAAAGGCCGTGAACAGGTTTTTGCCGGGCGGGGTGGTGGTGAAGAAAAACTGCCCCACCCAGCCCACGATGGCCAGCGCCATGGCAATCCAGACGCCGCCAGTCAGCAGCAGCAGCAACACCAGCAGCAGCAGGCCGCCTATGGCGACAACGCTCAAGGCATCCCCCAACCGTTTGGTTTGGGATCGTTCCCCGTTCGGGCTGAGCTTGTCGAAGCCACGGTTCCGATCGTCCTGAGCTTGTCGAAGGACAAGCTCAACCCGAGCGGACCTGTTGCACGCAGCTTCGGCATCAGAGGTCTTCTGAAAAATCGCCGCGCGCATGGCGTTCTTCCACCAGGCGCACGTAGGTGGGCTTGCCGCCGGTCAGCACCAGCATCAATTCATCCAGCACAGCCAGCAAAAACAGCGCCGCACCCACCACGAAGCTGAGCTGCGGTATCCACATGGGTATGGCCACCATGTTGTTGGCGATGTCGTTGAAAACGTAGCTTTCCCAGGTGTAGCGCGCGGCCCACCAGGCCAGGTAGCCGATGGCCACGGCGGCCACGGCGAGCGACGCCGCTTCAAACGTGCGCCGCAGCGGCGGTGCCAGTTTTTCCAGCAACAGTGTCACGCGCACAAAGTCGCCGTGTTTGAAAGCGTGCGCCATGGCCAGAAAAGCCGCAGCGGCGCACAACCACGACACCACGTCGTTCACCCAGCCCACACGCCATTCCAGCAGCCGGCCTACCGACGCCGCGATCATCAGCACCAAGATGGCCAGCACCGTCAACGCAGCCAGCGCCGCTGCGGCGCCAAACAGGCCGTCGAGAAAGCGGCGCAAGGCAGTTGCTCTTATTTGGTGAATGCGTCGATCAGCTGCTTGCCATCAGGCCCAGCCTTGTCCATCCATTCCTTGAGCATCACGTCACCAACCTTTTTCATGTCGGCTTTGAGCTGCGGGCTTGGCGGCAGGATTTGCATGCCTCCAGCCTTCAGTTTTTCCAGCGACTCACCGTTGGTACGCTTGCTGCCGGCCCAGCCGCGCACTTCAGCATCAGCTGCAGCCTTCAGCAACGCGGCTTTGTTGGGTGCATCCAGCGCATCGAATGCGGCCTTGTTGACGAACACCGCGTTTTTGGGCAACCAGGCTTGTGTGTCGTACCAGTACTTCAGGTGTTCGTAGGTCTTGCTGTCGACACCCGTCGAACCGCTGGACATGTAACTTTCGATGACGCCGGTGGCCAGCGCCTGCGACACCTCGGCCGCCTGCACGGTGACCGGTTGCGCGCCCACCAGTTCGGCAATCCGCGCCGTGGCCGGGCTGTAGGCGCGCCACTTCACACCTTTGAGGTCGGCTGCGCTGGCGAGCGGCTTCTTGGCATAGATGCCCTGCGGCGGCCACGGCACGCTGTACAGCAGCATCAGCCCTTGCTCGGCGAGTTTTTTCTCCATCAACGGCTTCTGCGCCTTGTACAACTTCATCGCTTCGTCGTAGCTGTCGGCCAGGAAAGGCAGGCCGTCGGCGGCATAGATGGGCCACTCGTTGGCCAGGTTGGCCAACAGCACCTCGCCGATCTGCGCCTGCCCGCCCTGCACCGCGCGCTTGATCTCGTTGGCCTTGAACAGCGAGGCGCCGGCGTGCACCGTGATCTTGAGCTTGCCGGCGGTGGCCTTGTCGACGTCGGCGGCAAACTCGGTCAGCGTGACGCTGTGGAAATTGGTCGCCGGGTAGGCGGCCGGCAGGTCCCATTTGACCTGGGCCTGGGCGGTGGCAGTAGCGGCCAGCAGCGCCGCCAGGGCGGCGGCCAGCACAAGGGGACGGCGGGGCAGATGCATGTTCACTCCTGGAGTCGGGTCTTCGATCGAGGCCGCTAGCATAGGCTGTGCCCGCGGCGCGCCAGCCCCGGGGCTACCCGGAAACGCCATCCATCCGTCATGCCCACGCTCGGCCTCGTGATGCTGCAATCGCGCTTTCCGCGCCCGCGGGGTGACATCGGCCACCCGCAGACCTTCAGTTTTCCGGTGCGCCGGTGCGTGGTGCAAGGCGCCACGCCGCAGCGGGTGGTGCGCGGCTGTGACCCGGCGTTGCTGCAGCCGTTCATCGACAGCGCGATGGCCCTGGTGGCCGAAGGCTGTGACGCCATCGGCACCAGCTGCGGTTTCCTGGCGCTGTGGCAGCGCGAACTGCAGGCTGCGCTGCCGGTGCCGGTGTGGACTTCGAGCCTGCTGCAGCTGGCGGAGTTGCAGGACCGGCGCTGCGGCGTCATCACCATCGAGGCGGCGTCGCTGACCCCGGCCCACTTGCAGGCTGTCGGCGCCGACCCGGCGACGCCGGTGGAAGGCATCACGCCGGGCTCGGCGCTGCACCGCACCCTGCTGCTCGACCTGCCCACACTCAACGAGGCCGACGCGCAGGCCCAGCTGCTGGCCGCCGCCGCCCGGCTGCGCCTTCGCCACCCCGGCATCGACACCCTGCTGCTGGAGTGCACCAACCTGCCGCCGTACGCGCCGGCCTTGCGCCGCGCCACCGGACTGCCGGTGTGGGACGTCGTGACGCTGCTCGAGCGCCGCATGGCGGCGCTGCCGGGCCTGCTGTAATCGGGGCTCGTTCCCGAGGACACTTTTCATGACAACAACGCGCTGGCAGTTCTGGATCGACCGTGGCGGCACCTTCACCGACATCGTCGGCCGCGCGAGCGACGGCGCGCTGCACACCCTCAAGCTGCTGAGCGAGAACCCCGAGCAGTATGCCGACGCCGCGGTCGAAGGCATCCGCCGCCTGCTGGCCACGCATGCCGGCCTGCAGCCGGACCAGCCGATCACGCCCGAACGGGTGGAGTGCGTGAAGATGGGCACCACGGTGGCCACCAACGCACTGCTCGAACGCAAGGGCGACCGCACGCTGCTCGTCACCACGCAGGGTTTTCGCGACGCGCTGCGCATCGCCTACCAGGCACGGCCACGGCTGTTCGACCGCCACATCGTGCTGCCCGAAATGCTGTACGAACGCGTGATCGAAGCGCAGGAGCGCGTCGGCGCGCACGGCGAGGTGCTGCAGGCCCTCGATGCGGCGCACCTGCGCGAGCGCCTGTGGGCCGCCTTCGACGCCGGCATCCG
>JANNMQ010000153.1:0-24320 GCA_031398045.1 Rubrivivax sp. | reverse complement strand
GCCGGCAAAATTCGGGGTCTGGCCGTCACGTCCACCCAACGTGCCGCAGCGGTGCCCGAGCTGCCCACGGTGAACGAAGCGCTGGGCATCAAAGACTACGAGTTGATCGCCTACTTCGCGGTCTTTGCACCCGCCGGTACGCCGCCCGACGTGGTGGCCAGGCTGAATGCTGCCATCAACGCCGCGGCCAACAGCAAAGACCTGCAAGACAAGTTTGTGGCCAACGGCTTTGCCATCGACCCCGGCACGCCCGATGACCTGGCCCGCCGCAACAGGGCCGAAGCGGTGAAGTGGGAAAAGGCGATCAAGGACGCGAAGATCGAGCAGCAGTGAAAGGCAGCGGTGCGCTGCGCTGGTCGGCTACCGGTGCAAAAAACCCCGCTGTGTCGAAGCCGATCAGGTCCACATCCAGTGACGCCAGTGCGGCCGTCAACCGGTGAGCGGGCCGGCAAAGTCTGACAAGATGAAGTTTTGTGCACCCAAGGCCCCCAGCCGATGAACACGGATTCACCACCACCGCCACGGCGCGCTTTTCTGGCGCATGGGCCTGCTCTGCTCCTGGCCAGCGCTTGCGCGATGCCCCCACCCACGGCCACCGCGCCGCGCGAGGTTTCAATGGCCAAGGCGACCTGCCAGCCCACGGTCTACCCCGAAGAAGCCCGGCGTCTGGGGGCGGCTGGCCAGACCGAGTTGGAGATGGAGGTCAACCCCGAGGGCAAGGTCACGCGCGTGGCCATCACCAAGAGCAGCGGCAGCACGCCCGGGCACCAGTTGCTGGATGCGTTGGCGATCAACACCATTTCCAAATGCGCTTTTCCGCCAGCACCCGGCTTTCTTTCGGGCACCGGGCGCATGGTCTACCTCTGGCGTTTGGACAGCTAACCCGCCCGACCGCCGCATGCCGGTCAGCCCCTGGGCAGGCCACGCGACGCGGCCCGGCATCAGAGCCAGGTGCGCAAAGGCGTGCACAGCGCGGCAGCCTCTACCCAAGCCGGCACCCAAGCCGGCACAGGCGGTTTTGCGCCTCAGCCCTTGGCTGCCATGCCCAGCCGCTCGATCGTGGTTTTCTCGGCCGCGTAGGTTTCACGCGCCCAGCGCGTGTACTCGTCGGTGCCCATGTAGATGATGGACTGGTCGAACTTTTCCAACGTGGCCAGCACGGCGGGGTCTTCCAGCGTTTTCTTGAAGGTGTCTTGCAGTTGCCGCGTGAGGGCCGGGTCCATGCCCTTGGGGCCGCAGACACCGAAAGGTGAGTCGCTCACCGTTTTGTAGCCCAGCTCGTTCAGGGTGGGCACGTCGGGCCAGCGTTTGGTGCGCTTGCTGCCATAGGTGGCAATCAGGCGCAGCTTGCCACTGGCCACATGCGGCGCCCAGCCCGTGGCGTCGCTGGCGGCCATGGTGTGGCCGCCCAAAATGGCCTGCATGTTGTCAGCGTTGCCTTTGAAGGGAACGTGGTTCAGTTGGATGCCGGCGCGCTGTGCAAATTCTTCCACCGCCAGGTGCGGGCTGGTGCCAATGCCGGTGCTGCCATAGTTGAACTTGCCGGGGTTGGCCTTGGCGTAGGCCACCAGGTCGGCCACGTTTTTGATGGGGCCATCAGCCGGTACCACCAGCCCGAAGGTGTAGCCAGTGAGGCAGGCAATCCAGGTGAAGTCGGTCAGCGTGTTGAAGGCGGTTTTCTGCATGTGCGGAATGCGGAACACGCCGTGCGGCAGTTGGCTGAGCGTGTAGCCGTCGGGCTTGGCGTTGACCAGTTCACTGGCGCCCATCATGCCGCCTGCGCCGGGCTTGTTGTCCACGATGATTTGTTGGCCCAATGTTTTGGCAGCACTTTCAGCAAAAGCACGAATCACAGCGTCGGTGCTGCCACCGGCCGGCCAGGGGCAGATGTAGCGGATAGGACGCGACGGGAAAGCCTGTGCCCACGACGCTGATGCCAGCAGCGAGGGCAGGGCGATGGCGGCTGCAGTGCCCGTGGCGTGGCCGATAAAGCGGCGGCGGCTGGCGGTGGGCTGGTGCGTGGGCTTGGTTGTGGTCATGGCAGTGTCCAATGGAGTTTGATCAAAAAAAAGGTGCTGCGGCATGCCGCAGGATGGGGCGCGCGCTCAATCCGCCTTGGCGCCCGAGTCTTTCACCACTTTGGCCCATTTGACGATTTCCTTGGCTTGGTAGGTGCTCAGTTCTTCGGGCGTTGAAATCCAGGGCTCCAAGCCCAGGCCCTTGAGCTTGTCGGCCACTTCGGGCAGCTTGAACACACGCTGCATTTCGGCGTTGACTTTGCTCACCACGTCGCGTGGTGTGCCGGCAGGCGCAAAGACCGCAAACCAGGTGGTGGCTTCAAAGCCCGGTACGGTTTCGGCTACCGTGGGCACGTCGGGCGCAGCGCTGCTGCGCTTGGCGGTGGTCTGTGCCAGCGCGCGAATCTTGCCTTCCTTGGCCATCGGCAGTGCCGAAGGCATGTTGTCAAACATCACCTGTATCTGCCCGCCCACCAAGTCGGGTATCGCAAATTGCCTGCCCTTGTAGGGCACATGCTGCATCGTCGTGCCCGTCATCGACTTGAACAATTCGCCCGAGACATGCACCGAGGTGCCGATCCCCGGCGAGCCAAAGCTCAACTTGTCGGGGTTGGCTTTCATGTAGGTGATGAGTTCAGCCACGTTTTTCACCGGCAGGCTGTTGGTCACCACCAGCAGGTTGGGCGCCGATGCCACATGCCCCACCGGTGTGAAGTCACGCACCATGTCGTAAGGCATCTTGCTGTACAGCGCGCCGTTGATGGAGTGGGTGCCAACGGTACCCATCACAAGTGTGTGGCCGTCGGGTGCTGCCTTGGCGACGTCGGCGGCACCGATGTTGCCGCCGGCGCCGGGCTTGTTGTCGACCAACACGTTCTGGCCCAGTTGCGCCTTTTCAGCAAACAGGCGCGCCAGGATGTCGGGCGCGCCGCCGGGTGGAAAGGTGACCACCAGGCGTATCGGCTTGCTGGGGTAGGTCTGTGCGTGCACGGTGCCGGCGGCGCCAGCCAGCGCCACCGTCAGTGCCATGGCCCACGCAGCGGGGCCGATCAAAGAGTTCTTGCGCTTCATCATGTGTTCCTGGGGTTGGGCTGGGTGGCCGATGCAGTTCAGCCGATGCCGCCGCAGGATACGGGACGGGTGCAGCACGGCGAGAGCGGGTTTTCGCCAGCCGCGCCCTGAAGTGCCCGTGAGTCTGCACAAAACCAATCCCCCGCTGCAAACCCGGTTGCAGCCAGCGCGGTACAAACTCAGAAATGTTTAAACGGCGAAAAGCCCACCCATGACAACCATCCACAGCGGCCCCGTAAAGCAAACCGAGTACGACCCGGAACTCTGGTGCCTGTTCGACCAGTACGTGCATGGTGACATCGATCGCCGTAGCTTTCTGGACCGGGCGGCGCGTTTTGCTGCTGCCAGCGGAACCACCGCGGTGGCCTTGCTGGCCGCATTGAGCCCCGACTTTGCGCGCGCGCAGAAGGTGCCACCCACCGACCCGCGCCTGAAGACCGAGATGGTGGAGTTTGCGTCTGCTGCCGGTTACGGCAAGGTGCGCGCTTACGTGGCGCGGCCCGCTGCCGCCACGGGTGCGCTGCCTGTTGTGTTGGTGGTGCATGAAAACCGCGGCTTGAATCCGCATATTGAAGACATCACCCGCCGGCTGGCGCTGGACAACTTCATTGCCGTGGCGCCCGATGCGCTGTTCCCGCTGGGAGGCTACCCAGGCGACGAAGATGCTGCCAGAGCGCAGTTTGCCAAGCTGGACCAGGCCAAGACCCGTGAAGATTTCTTGGCGGCTGCGCATTGGGCTCGCGCTGTGCCCGGCGGCAACGGCAAGCTGGGTGCGGTGGGTTTTTGTTTTGGCGGCGGTATGGTCAATTTCTTGGCCACGCGCGTGCCCGAGCTGCGGGCCGGTGCGCCGTTTTACGGTGCTGCTGCGCCTGCTGATCAAGCGGGCAAGATCAAGGCCGAACTCTTCATCGTCTTTGCCGACAACGACGAGCGCATCAACGCGGCCTGGCCGGCCTATGAAGCGGCATTAAAAGCAGCCAGCGTGACCTTTGAAGCGGCACGTTATCCCGGCACGCAACATGGCTTCAACAACGACACCACACCGCGCTTCGACGCGGGTGCAGCGCAGCAGGCATGGGGCCGCACGTTGGCACTGTTCAATCGCACGCTGCGTTGACGCGCCTGCCACAGCACGTCGACAGCCTACGGAACGCCGGTCACTGTTGCAGGTAGGCTGCCGCCAGTGTCTGCAGGTGCGCCCGTGAAGCCGGGTCCAGGTGCGGCATCAGCAGCGCCAGCGCATGGTAGCCACCGCGGCCCATGGCGGCAGCGGCGCTCTCGGGCTCCAGCGCGTGGCGCGGGTCGCGCACATATTCATAACTCAACCAGTAGGTCACCACCACCACCATCGCGGTGGCTGTGGGCGCAGCTTCGGCGCCGGTGATGCGCACCACACCATTGCGCGCCAGGCCGTCCAGCAGGCCGTGCATGGCCTTGCCCTTGTTTTTCAGCACAAACTGGAAGTGCGTTTCCAGCCGCCGGTTTTTGCTGAGCAGGTCGTTCAAGTCGCGGTACAAAAAGCGGTAGTTCCAGATCAGCTCGAACAGCATGTGGAAAAACAGCCAGGCGTCTTCGACGTTTTCCACGTTGTCGGCAGCCTGCAGAATTTCAGCCAACCCTTTTTCATAGCGGTCGAACAGCGCATTGATCAGCTCGTCCTTGGCCGGGTAGTGGTAGTACAGGTTGCCGGGGCTGATGCCCAGCTCGGCCGATATCAGCGTGGTGCTGACATTGGGCTCGCCAAAGCGATTGAACAGCACCAGCGTCACCTCCAGGATGCGCTCTGCCGTGCGACGGGGTTTTTTGGTGGTGGCCATGCAAAGCATTCTGGCAGTCAGTGGCGTGGGTGGGCCTGCCTACAATCCCGCCCTCTTCACGCAAGGTTTGCATGCCAGCCGTCAGCTTCAAAAACGTCAGCAAGGTCTACCAGGGTGCACGCGGCAAGCTGCAGGCGCTGGATGACGTGTCGTTCAACATCGAACAAGGTGAATTCTTTGGCCTGCTGGGCCCCAACGGTGCTGGGAAGACCACACTGATATCGGTGCTGGCTGGACTTACACGCGCCACCGCGGGCAACGTCACCGTGATGGGCCACGACGTGGTGGCCGACTACGCTGCGGCCCGCAAAAGTTTGGGCATCGTGCCGCAAGAATTGGTGTTTGACCCCTTTTTCAGCGTCCGCGAAACCCTGCGCATACAAAGTGGCTACTTTGGTGTGCGCCACAACGACGCGTGGATCAGCGAAGTGCTGGCCGAGTTGGGCTTGGCCGACAAGGCCGACGCCAACATGCGGCAACTTTCGGGCGGCATGAAGCGTCGTGTGCTGGTGGCCCAGGCGCTGGTGCACCGGCCGCCGGTCATCGTGCTGGACGAACCCACGGCCGGCGTGGACGTGGAACTGCGCCAGACGCTGTGGCGATTCATCTCACGCCTGAACCACGAAGGGCACACGGTGCTGCTGACCACACATTACCTGGAAGAAGCCGAAGCGCTGTGTGGCCGCATCGGCATGCTCAAACTGGGCCGCCTGGTGGCGCTGGACAAAACCGCGGCGCTGCTGGCCGGCCGTGCCAGCACCATGCTGCGTTTCAAGACCGACCAGGCGCTGCCGCAATCACTGGCTGTGCAGGCCCGCGTCACCGGCCGCATCGTGCAGGTGAAAGTGCGCAACGCCGCGGCAGTTGAAGACACGCTGGCACGTCTGCGCGCCGCGGGCGTGCAGGTGGAAGACCTGGAGATCGGCCGTGCCGACCTGGAGGACGTGTTTCTGGAAATCATGCACGGCGTTGGCGCCGCGACAACGCCCGAGGCATCGCCCGAGGTGACGGCATGAACACGGCCACCAAACCGGCGTTGGTGTCGCCCGTTGCGGCGCCCGCATCCACGGGCTTGCTGGCCGGCGCCGGCACGCTGTTTCGCAAAGAAATTCTGCGCTTCTGGAAGGTGGCCTTCCAGACTGTGGCCGCGCCCGTGCTGACGGCCATGATGTACCTGCTGATTTTCGGCCACGTGCTGGAAGACCATGTGCAGGTGTTTCCGGGTGTGGGTTACACCAGTTTCCTGATACCCGGGCTGGTGATGATGAGCGTGTTGCAAAACGCTTTTGCCAATAGCAGCAGTTCACTCATCCAAAGCAAGATCACCGGCAACCTCGTGTTCTTGCTGGTGTCGCCACTGTCGCATTGGGCTTGGTATGCGGCTTATGTGGGCGCATCCATCGTGCGTGGGCTGGCCGTGGGCAGCGGCGTGCTGCTGGTGACGGTATGGTTTGCGCCGCCCGCGTTGTCTGAACCCTGGTGGATCGTGGTCTTTGCGGCGCTGGGCGCGGGCATGATGGGTTCGCTCGGTTTGATTGCCGGGTTGTGGGCCGAGAAGTTCGACCAACTGGCGGCGTTTCAGAACTTCATCATCATGCCGCTGACCTTTTTGTCGGGTGTGTTTTACAGCGTTCATTCACTGCCCGGCGTGTGGCAGGCGGTGAGCCACCTGAACCCGTTTTTCTACATGATCGACGGCTTCAGGCGCGGCTTCTTCGGCGTTAGCGATGCGTCACCGTGGCTCAGTCTGGTGGTGGTGGGTGGCAGCTATGTCGTGGTCGCCGCCATCGCGCTGCGGCTGCTGGCCAGCGGCTACAAGCTGCGGTCCTGAAAGTCCTGAGACAATCCGGCCCAACATGGCAGACCCCACCCCCCAACAGGTTGAAGACTTCATCGCCGCCGGCCTTCGTTGTGAAACGCTCGCCGTGGAAGGCGACGGCCGCCACTTTTTCGCCACCATCGTGTCGGCCGAATTTGAAGGCCTGTCGCGTGTGCGCCGCCACCAGCGCGTGTATGCGGCCCTGGGCGATAGAATGCGTGAGCAAATACACGCCCTGTCGATGAAGACGCTGACCCCTGCAGAACACGCCGCCCAGCCGGGCGACGCTGCAGCGGCGCAGCCGCAAGGCTTGCCCCACCACCACTGAAGTCGGTCCGCGGCGGTGCACCGCTGCAGGGCCGCCAAGGCCTTGGCTGCAGCGCAGACCAGCCGCCTGAAGTGGACCTTGCTGTGGTGCGGCCTCTGGGGCACAACACCTGAGCACCGCCATGATCACGCTTGCACTGTCCAAGGGCCGCATCTTTGATGACTCGCTGCCGCTGCTGCGCGCCGCCGGCATCGAGGTGCTGGAAGACCCTGAGAAAAGCCGCAAGCTGATCATCGGCACTTCAAAGCCCGATGTCCGTGTGGTGCTGGTGCGCGCATCCGACGTGCCCACCTATGTGCAGCATGGCGGCGCCGACCTGGGCGTGGCGGGGCTGGACGTGCTGCTGGAGCACAGCGCCAGCGAAGCGGGCGAAGGCGGCGGCCTGTACCGCCCCCTGGACCTGCAGATTGCACGCTGCCGCATGAGCGTGGCCACCCGCGAAGACTTCGATTACGCCAGTGCCGTGCGCCAGGGTTCGCGCATCCGCGTGGCCACCAAATTCACCCACATTGCGCGCCAGCATTTCGCCAGCAAAGGTGTGCATGTGGACATCATCAAGCTGTACGGTTCGATGGAACTGGCACCGTTGACTGGGCTGGCCGATGCCATCGTCGACCTGGTGTCCACGGGCAGCACACTGAAGGCCAACCACCTGCTGGAGGTGGAACACATCATGGACATCAGTGCGCGGCTGGTGGTCAACCCGGCTGCTCTGAAGCTCAAGCGGCATGCGCTGCGACCGTTGATTGACGCTTTTGAAAAGGCGGTGGGGGTGCCGGCATGAACACAGACGCACGGTTGGATCAGCCAGTGGCCATCACGCGACTGAGTACCGCTGGTGTCGGTTTTGACGCCGCACTGGCAGCTCTGCAGCACTGGTCGGCCGACACCGATGCGGGCATCGAAACCCGCGTGGCCGACGTCATTGCCGACGTGCGTGCGCGGGGCGACGCCGCGGTGCTGGAACTGACGGCGCGTTTTGACAAGGTGCATGCCGCCTCGGTGGCCGAACTGGAAATCAGCGCCGCTGAACTGAAAGCCGCGTTTGAGGGCCTGGGCGAAACCCAGCGCCAGGCGCTGCAGGCGGCCGCTGAACGGGTGCTTGCCTACCACCTGCGCCAGCTGGACGCCTGTGGCCGCAGCTGGCAGTACCGGGACGCCGACGGTTCTTTGTTGGGCCAGAAGGTGACGCCGCTGGACCGGGTGGGCATTTATGTGCCCGGTGGCAAGGCGGCCTACCCCAGCAGCGTGCTGATGAACGCGCTGCCAGCCCAGGTGGCGGGTGTCGGCGAAGTGGTGATGGTGGTGCCTACCCCGCAAGGTGAACGCAACGCCTTGGTGCTGGCCGCCGCCCATGTGGCTGGCGTGCACCGCGTGTTTACCGTAGGCGGCGCGCAAGCCGTGGCGGCGCTGGCCTACGGCACCGCCACCATCCCGCGGGTGGACAAGATCACCGGCCCCGGCAATGCCTATGTGGCCAGTGCCAAGCGCCGCGTGTTTGGCCAGGTGGGTATCGACATGATCGCTGGCCCAAGCGAAATTTTGGTGCTCGCCGACGGCAGCACGCCGGCCGACTGGGTGGCGATGGACCTCTTCAGCCAGGCCGAACACGACGAGCTGGCGCAGAGCATCCTGCTGTGCCCCGATGCGGCCTATATCGATGCGGTGCAGGAAGCCATCAACCGCCTGCTGCCCACCCTTTTGCGCCATGAAGTGATCCGTGCCAGTCTGCAGGGCCGCGGCGCGCTGGTGCACACACGCAGCATGGAAGAAGCCTGCGCCATCAGCAACCGCATCGCGCCCGAACACCTGGAGGTGAGCTCAAGCGACCCGCACCGCTGGGAACCATTGCTGAAACATGCGGGCGCCATCTTCTTGGGCGCCTACACCAGCGAAAGCCTGGGTGACTATTGCGCCGGCCCCAACCACGTGTTGCCCACGTCGGGCACGGCGCGTTTCAGCTCACCGTTGGGCGTTTACGACTTTCAAAAGCGCAGCAGCCTGATCGAAGTCAGCGAAGCCGGCGCCCAGGTGCTGGGCCCGATAGCCGCCACGCTGGCCCACGGCGAAGGCCTGCAGGCGCATGCGCACGCGGCTGAATTGCGGCTGAATGGCCAGGCCAGCGCAGCGCGTGGGCCGATGGCCTTCAGCATCAAGCCGGTGGACGCCAGCAACCTGGACGCCGTGTTGAAGCTGAGCGTGGCGCCGGGCCAGAAACACCTGGTGGCCACGCCCGAGCGTTCACTGGCGCAGGTGGCCTATGAACCAGCCGGGCGCGCCGTGGCGATGTTCGACGGCGACGAGGTGGTGGGCATGGCCTTGTTGTACGACGCCCGACTGGACAAGGACAAGCCGGCGTCGCAGCTCTGCGTCTGGCGCATCCTGATCGACGCGCGCCACCAGCGACGGGGTCTGGGCCGGCTGGCGATGAACTGGGTGGCGGAAGAAGCGCGCCGCTGGGGCGTGGCTGAAGTGGGCCTGTCCCATGTGGACCAACCCGGCCACGCCGGTGTTTTCTACATGAAGTTGGGGTTTGTTTACACCGGCGAAGTGGACGACGGCGAACGCAAGATGGTGCTGAAGCTGGTGCCGGCAGTCTCTTGATGCGGTCTGCTGGGGTCCTTAGGCCCATTGACACGAAGTTCGTGCAACACGAAAATCGTGCAACACTGATTCAGTGGAAAGAGCCGAAAGAGCACATGCGATGAAAAACGTCACCGTCACCATGGAAGATAGCGTGGCCGACTGGGCCCGCATGGAAGCAGCGCGCCGCAACACCAGTGTTTCAAAGCTGGTGGGTGAAATGCTGGCCGAGAAGATGCGGCATGACGATGCTTATGAGCGGGCGATGCGCGAGGCGCTACGGTTTGAGCCACTACCCTTTACGGGCCCGTACGCAAAACGTGAAGACATCTATGCAGAACGGCTCAATCGTTTTCGTTGATACCAACGTCCTGCTCTACGCGCAGGACCCGCGTGAACCCGTGAAGCAGACGTCTGCAGCGGCTTGGCTGACGCGGTGTTGGTCCCGGCGCTGTGGCCGAATCAGCACACAGGTGCTGAACGAGTGTTACGCCAATTTGCGCAAGGCGGCACCCGAAATGACGCTTGAAGCCACCAGGGCACTGATCGTCAGGTACCGCGCTTGGCAACCTTGGGTTGTGGACGAAACCACTGTAGACCGTGCCTGGGTGCTGCAGGATAGATTCCGAGTCAATTATTGGGATGCGCTGATGCTGGCTGCGGCACAGCAGCAAGGTTGCCAGGTGATGCTGACTGAAGATCTTCAGCACGGTCAATTGATCGAGAGTCTGCGTATCGTCAACCCTTTTCTTGCTGACCCTGATTCTCTGGACACGACCCCATGACCCCCACCCTGGCCCATCGCATTGCCCGCACCATCCGCCAAGACGTGAAGTCGATGCACGCCTATGCCATCCAGGACAGCCAAGGCCTGATCAAGCTGGACGCGATGGAAAACCCCTTCCGCCTGCCGCCCGAACTGCAGCATGAATTGGGTGAACGGCTGGGCCGTGTGGCCATCAACCGTTACCCGGTGCAGAGCACGGCTGACGTGGTGGCGGCATTGAGCCAACACGTGGCTCTGCCTGCCGGTTGCAAGATGATTTTGGGCAATGGTTCAGACGAGCTGATTGACATGCTGTCAGTCGCTTGCGACGTGCCCGGCGCCACGCTGCTGGCGCCGCTGCCGGGTTTTGTGATGTACCAGATGTCGGCACAGTTGCGCGGGCTGAACTTTGTGGGCGTGCCGCTGACGCCGGCATTCGAACTGGACGAAGCCGCGATGCTGTTGGCCATAGAACAGCACCGCCCGTCACTGACCTACATCGCCTATCCCAACAACCCCACCGCCAACCTGTTTGACGATGCCGTTATCGACCGCATCGTGGCTGCAGTGGGTGCTCAAAACGGCCTGGTGGTGTTTGACGAGGCCTACCAGCCTTTTTCCAGCCGCAGCTGGATGCAGCGCATGGAAGGCTTTGCGCATGTGCTGGTGATGCGCACACTCTCGAAGTTTGGCCTGGCTGGCGTGCGGCTGGGTTACCTGTGCGGGCATGCGGCGCTGATCGACGAAATTGACAAAGTGCGCCCGCCCTACAACATCAGCGTATTGAACGCCGAAGCCACGCTGTTTGCGCTGGACCATGCCGAAGAGTACCAACGCCAGGCCCGGCTGTTGTGTGCTGAACGTGGGCGGTTGCAGCAGGCGCTGCGTTTGCTGCCCGGTGTGCAGCCTTTTCCCAGTGAGGCCAACATGATCCTGGTGCGGGTGCCCGATTCCGCAGCTGTCTTTCAGGGCTTGAAGGCCCGTGGCGTGCTGGTCAAACACATTGCCGGTTTGCATCCGCTGCTGGCTAACTGCCTGCGTCTGACCGTGGGTGCACCCGAAGAAAATGACGCGCTGATAGCTGCCCTGAAAGCCTGCCTGTGAACCTGCCCCTGAACACCAGCCCTGCACGCATGGCCACGGTAGAACGCAACACCAAAGAAACGCAGATCCGTGTGCAGGTGAACCTGGACGGCAGCGGTGCGGCCAGCCTGTCCACCGGCATCGGCTTTTTCGACCACATGCTCGACCAGATTGCTCGTCACGGCCTGATCGACCTGAACATCCAGGCCCAGGGCGACCTGCACATCGACGGCCACCACACGGTGGAAGACGTGGGCATCACGCTGGGCATGGCGGTGGCGCAGGCTGCGGCCGACAAACGCGGCATCACGCGTTATGGCCACAGCTATGTGCCGCTGGACGAGGCGCTGTCGCGCGTGGTGGTCGATTTTTCGGGCCGGCCTGGCCTGCACATGCGGGTGCCCTTCAAGTCGGGCATGGTGGGCGGTTTTGACACGCAGTTGGCCTACGAATTTTTTCAGGGCTTCGTGAACCACGCGCTGGTGACGCTGCACATCGACAACTTGCAGGGCGACAACGCGCACCATCAGTGCGAAAGCATCTTCAAAGCATTCGCGCGCGCGCTGCGCATGGCACTGGCGCCCGACCCGCGAGCAGCTGGTGTCATCCCGTCCACCAAGGGCAGCCTGTAAACCATGCCTACCGTTGCGGTGGTGGACTACGGCATGGGCAACCTGCGCTCGGTGTCGCAGGCGGTGGCCCACGTGGCAGCCGGCACAGGGGTGGACGTGGTGGTCACGCACCGCCCCCAGGAAGTGATGGCCGCCGACCGCGTGGTGCTGCCCGGGCAAGGCGCCATGCGGGACTGCATGCGCGAACTGCACCAGTCCGGTATGAAGCAGGCGGTGCTGCATGCGGCCGCGCACAAACCACTGATGGGCGTGTGTGTGGGCATGCAGATGCTGCTGGACCACAGCGACGAACAAAACACACCCGGCCTGGGCCTGATAGCAGGCCACGTGCGCCGCTTTGAACTGGAAGGCCAGCTCCAACCAGACGGCAGCCGCTACAAGGTGCCCCAGATGGGCTGGAACCAAGTGGCCCAGCGTTTTCATGCGCTGTGGGCCGGCGTGCCCGACCACAGTTGGTTTTATTTCGTGCACAGCTACTACGCAGCGCCCCAAAATGATGCGCATCGAGCCGGCCTGACGGACTACGGCGGCAGCTTTACCTGCGCAGTGGCTAGGGATAACATTTTCGCTACCCAGTTTCACCCTGAAAAGAGCGCCGACCAGGGCTTGGCGCTGTACCGAAACTTCTTGCACTGGAACCCCTGAGCACACCCTGGGTTGGCCACAGACTGACTTTGTGCCACTGCACTTCCACCTGCCTCTTCACCAACAAGACCCAGCTCACCATGCTGCTGATACCGGCGATCGACCTCAAGGACGGCAAGTGCGTACGCCTGCAACAAGGCGACATGCAGGCTTCCACCACTTTTGGCGAAGACCCTGCCGCCATGGCGCGCCGCTGGCTGCAAGCGGGCGCCCGCCGCCTGCACCTGGTGGATTTGAACGGCGCCTTTGCGGGCAGGCCCGTGAATGAAGGCGCGGTGAAGTCCATCCTGCGTGAAGTGGGCGACGAGATTCCAGTGCAACTGGGTGGTGGCATCCGCGACCTGGACACCATCGAACGCCTGCTGGACGATGGTTTGACCTACGTGATCATCGGCACGGCAGCCGTCAAGAACCCCGGCTTCCTGAAAGAAGCTTGCATCGCTTTTGGCGGCCACATCATCGTGGGCCTGGACGCCCGCGACGGCAAGGTGGCCACAGACGGCTGGAGCAAACTGACCGGCCACGAGGTGGTGGACCTGGCGCGCAAGTTTGAAGATTACGGTGTGGAGTCGGTGATCTACACCGACATCGGCCGCGACGGCATGCTCACAGGCATCAACATTGAAGCCACGGTGAAGTTGGCGCAGGCTGTCACCATCCCTGTCATTGCTTCGGGTGGTTTGTCAGACATGGCTGACATCGAGCGCCTGTGCGCCGTGGAATCCGAAGGCGTCGAAGGGGTTATTTGCGGGCGCAGCATCTACACAGGGGCGCTCGACTTTTCTGCAGCTCAGGTGCGGGCCGACGCTTTCGTCGCCTGATAAAAAAGTGCCCGGCCCGCTGGGTTGCCAGTGGGCCGGGCACTTTGCGTCAAACGGCCCGCTGCTTGCGGCTGGCGGCCACGGCCGCTGCGACTGCAGCCCCTACCAAGGCCATCGTTCCCGGCTCGGGAACGGCCTGCAACAGACCCCGTATTTCGCCTGAGGGCTGGAATGAGGAGTGCAGATTGAAGTAAGCGCGCCCGCTGTTCAGGCCCGCCAGCAAGGTATTGAAGGCACTGGCGGTGGTGCCGCCGTTGGACGTAACAAACGCGTTGTTCCACGAACCTGCGGCTGCAGTCATGTCGTAGGTCATGTCGTAGCTGCCCGCGGTCACACCCGCGGGAAAGCCGGTAAAGGTCGGTGTAACGGTCGCCACGCCCACATTGCCTGCCAGCGGCACAGCGGTGCAGCAATGAATATGCGCCACCGTTGAGTTGCCAATCAGCCCCGAAAAGGATGCGAGGACCCGCATGGTGGAGGCCTGGTCGTCAATGATGACGGTCGCGCTGCCGGTGCCAGGCGTGACCACGGGAGGGCTCTCGGCGAGCCCGGTCAGGGTGGCCGCGTAAGTCACGATGCCTGCTTGGGCAGGCACCATGGCCAAGAGTGCGCTCGTGGCCAAAGCTGCGGCGAAAAGGGTGTGGGTTTTCATGCGTGGGTTCCTCTGTGAAGGCGTGGTTGGGGATGGGTCGCAACTACAGTACGCGATTAGTTGGTGATTTGTTCCCGCCCGCTCCAAGGAGCCCCTCGTGTCAGGGGTGGGTAAACGCGGATTGCTGCCCTGATGCCTTACTTCTGATCTTTCATGCTGGCCAAACGCATCATTCCCTGCCTGGACGTTACCGGCGGCCGTGTTGTCAAAGGCGTCAACTTTGTCGAGTTGCGCGATGCTGGCGACCCGGTGGAAATTGCTGCCCGCTACAACGATCAAGGCGCCGACGAGCTGACCTTCCTGGACATCACGGCCACCAGCGACGGGCGCGACCTCATCCTGCACATCATTGAGGCTGTAGCGTCTCAGGTGTTCATTCCGCTGACGGTGGGCGGCGGTGTGCGTTCAGTGGCCGATGTGCGCCGCCTATTGAATGCCGGCGCCGACAAGGTCAGTTTCAATTCGGCGGCGGTGGCCGACCCGCGAGTCATCCGCGATGCTTCAGAAAAATACGGAGCGCAGTGCATCGTGGTGGCCATCGACGCCAAGCGCTGCGTGGGTATTGACGGGGCTGCCACCGGCTGGGATGTCTACACCCACGGCGGCCGCATGAACACCGGGCTCGATGCGGTGGCCTGGGCACGCCAGATGGCTGCAACGGGTGCGGGCGAAATCTTGCTGACCAGCATGGACCGCGACGGCACCAAGAGCGGCTTCGACATCGAACTGACCCGAGCCGTCAGCGACGCCGTGCCCGTGCCCGTGATTGCATCGGGTGGCGTGGGCACGTTGCAGCACCTGGCCGACGGCATCCGCCAAGGGGGTGCCGACGCCGTGCTTGCAGCCAGCATCTTTCACTACGGCGAATTCACCGTGGCGCAGGCCAAGGCCCTGATGGCGGCGCAGGGCATCGCGGTGCGGCTGTGAAGAAGCGCTTGCCTGCAGGGCCACACCTGCCTGGTGGCGCGGGGTTGCCGGTTCGCACAGGCCCTGGAGAGGTGCGCATCATTTCAGGCCACTGGAAACGATCGCGCTTGCGAGTGCTGGCCCGCCCGGGCCTGCGTCCCACCCCCGACCGTGTGCGCGAGACGCTGTTCAACTGGTTGGGCGCAGACCTGTCAGGCTGGCGGGTTCTGGATGCTTTTGCTGGGACAGGCGCTTTGGGCTTGGAAGCTGCGTCTCGGGGCGCTGCGCAGGTGGTGTTGCTTGACAACGATGCGCAGGCGGTCCGCGAACTGGCTGCTGCGCACCAACGCCTGCACGCTTCGGACTCCGTGCAGATTCAAAGAGTCGACGCCTTGGCCTGGATGGCACGTTGTGCGCCTGGGAGTTTTGAGCTGGTATTCGTCGACCCCCCCTTCGATACACCGTTGGCCGCGATGGCCGCTGCCCTGGCCTTGCGTTTGCTGGTTCCTGGAGGTTGGCTGGTTGTGGAATCGTCCCAATTTATGCCACCCCCTGAAGCGGGGATGGAAGTATTGAAACAAATGCGGGCCGGTGCCGTGCACCTTCAGTTGCTGCAGGCGCGCCCGGTGCTATAACGCCGGCGCCGAAAGCGGGTTGCCGGTCGTCGGTTTCAGCACTTCTGAAAATTTCAGCACGCCACTGCTGTTTCAAACTATTACATTGAAGATGATGTGATTGCACCCGATACCCTGCAATGGCTGAATCGGTAATTCGATGCCCCGGCGGCCGCCGCCCCTTTGAGTAGCCGTTTTAGTGCGTTTGCACAACGTCGTGGCCGGTGTCTGAAAACCATAAGCCAGCAAACCCGCAGTTGAGGGGGTTTTGGCTGGTGTTGACGGCCGGGCATCTGTAACTTAAGGTTTCAAGAACCTTCGGCGCGCCAGCCAATACCTGTGGTTAGGTGCTGCAAGGGTTTTAAAAATGGGCACACCTGCTCGATGCATGGGCGCGTGCTGAGCAGCGTGCAGTTTGCGCGTGTGGCCAGGGACAACGTTTTCTCCGCCCTGTCGCTGAACGCAGCGTGTACCTGGCCATGGGTGGCGGCTGGGCCATGCAGTGCCATCGTCCATCAACACCTGACGCGTGGATGCGGGCCGTTGCTGAGGCACTGCTGGTGCGCGGCGCCTGCTGGTTAACCTCGTAAGCTTGCTTTTATCAAAGCGCCTGCTGGTCTTTGCATTCGCTGCGAAAAACCAGTTGCTATCCATCCGGTTGGGTGGCTTTTGGGCATGAAGGCCCGGCTTGCGCGCATTTATGAACGCCTGCCGAGGTGGCTGCCCCGCGATCGCGGGATGCTTGAAGGCACAGCGCCTCATTAAAGTCTGCCTTGGCAATTGGAACTTCAGCAATAGGTTTTTTCCTCTGCGCTATTGCAGGTCTTTGTTTCAACGCTTCACGGCATTTGTAGACTGCCGAACCAGAGGCTGTGTTGGAATTCAGACCCGCTGCGCTGGATGAACAGAATCTGTCCCTGAAGCAGGCCGGCGCCTCGCGAAGGGATTATGTTTACGTTTGCTTTCAAATTCAACACGAAGTTACGGTGATTGTTGAAAGCGAGCGCAAAGGTCTTCCGAATTTGACGCGTGAGGCGTGTGTCGTTGGCACCCAGCGTACGTACAGACCGTTAATTATTTGGAGCATCAAGATGAATCGTTTGAGCAAAATAGCCGTGGCGGTTGCTGCTGCCTTGGCCGCGCAAGGTGCGCTGGCCAATGTGCTGCCGCCCAACGCCGTCCCCGAGCCTGGTGCTCTGGGTCTCGTTGGCGTGGCATTGGCAGCCGCCGTTTATTTCGGCAAGCGTCGCAAGTAAGACGTCAATGCCTTCGCCCGGCCACCTGGGGTGGTCGGGCGCCTGGCTGGTTTTCAAGCAGCGTCAGTCTTTTGGCTCGCTGCCCATCTAAAAGACACCCCACCGTTAAGGCCCTGAGCCTGACGCTGCCTGAACCCACCGACGAATAGCTTTACCGGAGCAACCCGCATGTACACGCCGCCCGTTACCAGTCTGCAGTTTTCAGTTTTAGGGCCCTTGAACCGGCCCAGCCTCTTTGACATTCGACTGAATGACAACGCTGCATCGCTGTTTGGCCCCGCCGGCACGATCTTTGATGGCTGGTGTCTGGCGATGAACGTTTTTCTCGACGTAAACACCGCGTCGGCAGGCACTGTGTATTCGGCCTACGAGCTGGGCACACTCAGCGCGGCTGGCCTGCCCATCGGTACGGGCGCTGGTGCCCTGAACAACCTGGACTCGATCAACTGGCTGCTGAATGCCTACGACGGCAGCAACTACACCTGGGGTGAAATCCAAGCGGCCATCTGGGCACTGATTGGTGACGACTGGACCATGTTCTCCACAGCGCTGGGCAATCCAGACCCCGCCCGCATCAGCGCGTTGACTGGCCAGGCGCTGGCTAACGACGGCTTCAAGCCCGAAGCTGGGCAGATCATGGGGGTGGTGCTGGATGTGCGTGATGCCGCTGGCAACCAGCAGCAGCCCACGCTGATCGAAGTGCGCGCCGCCGAAATGGGCGACCGTGTTTTTGAAGACAAAAATGCCAATGGCGTGCAAGACCTTGGCGACCAGGGTGTCGCAGGCGCTCGCGTGGAATTGGTGCGTGACATCAACGGTGACGGTGATTTTGACGATGCCAACGAGCTGTTGGCGTTTGGCACCACGGACGTCAATGGTGACTACAGCTTCAAGGGCCTGACCCCAGGCCTGGATTACCAGGTTCGATTTGTCCAGCCCGCGGGCTTCGATGGGGCCAGCCCCCGTCAGGCTGGTCCCAATACGAACGAGGACAGCGATGGCGCCGTTTCAGATGTTCAAGTGCTGGCGCCCGGTGAATACCGCAGCAGCGTTGACTCAGGCTTCTACAAGTTTGCTTCGCTGGGAGACCGCGTATGGCTCGATGGCAATGGCAATGGCCAGCAAGATTTCGGTGAAGGCGGTCGGGCCGGGGTGGTGGTCAACCTGCTGAACAGCGCCGGGACTGTGATTGCCACGCAGACCACGGTCGCTGGCGGCATCTACCTGTTCGCCAATCTGACGCCGGGCTCTTATTCTGTGGAGTTTCAACTGCCCACGGGATTTGGTTTCACAACCGTCAACGCGGGTGACGACAACTCTGACAGCGATGCCAACCAAACGACGGGTCGCACCGACGTCTACACCCTGGTCAGTGGTCAAATCAACCGCACCGCCGATGCTGGCCTGGTGGTGCAGGCGCCCCAGGTGGGCCGCCTGAGCGGCACGGTGTTTGAAGACCGCGACAACAACGGCAGCGGCGATGTGCCGCTGGGTGGTGTGCTGATCGTGTTGAAAAACGCCGCTGGCGTTGAGGTGGGCCGCACGACGACGGCAGCCAACGGTACCTACAGCTTCACGGGCTTGCAGCCTGGTGAGTACACGGTGCACCAGACCAACCTGGCGGGCTACAACGACGTTGGTGACATCGACGGTGGCGACCCCAACAGCATCGCTGCAACGGTACCCGCAGGCGGCCAAAGCACGGGCAACGACTTTGTTGATGACCGTCCTGCAGCGCTGGGCGACCGCGTCTGGTTAGACACCAACGGCAACGGCCAACTTGACGGCGCCGAAGCCGGCGTCAGCGGCGTCACGGTGAACCTGCTGAATGCAGTGGGCGACGTGGTGAACACACAAGCCACCGATGGCACGGGCAACTACCTGTTCACTGGCCTGGATGCTGGCACCTACAGTGTGCAGTTCGTCAAGCCCACGGGCCTGGAGTTCACCACCGCGAACGCCGGCAATGACGGCTCTGACAGCGACGCCAACCAGACCACGGGCCAAACCGGCACCTACACTCTGGCCAGCGGCGAAACCAACCGCACGGCCGATGCTGGTTTGGTGGCACCGGCTGACGACTGCGTCAAGGTGACCTTCAAGTTCTCGGGCAACACGTCAACCGATGGCACCGACGGCAACACCCGTTCATGGACCGACTCCACCACCGGTGTGATGGTCACAGCACGGGCTTTCAGCCAGAACAAAGATACCAACACGTTCGAGACCGCCTACCTGGGCGCCTACGGTGGTGGTTTGGGTGTCACCGACCGCTACGAAGGCAGCGGCAGCGGCACTTCGCACACGGTCGACAACAAGGACAAAAACAACTACATCGTCTTCCAGTTCTCGTCGGCTGTAGAAGTGGACAAGGCTTTCCTGGGCTATGTGGCTGGCGACAGCGACATTCAGATTTGGGTGGGCAATTCAAGCAGCACGCTGACCAGCATCAACCAGTCCACGCTGTCCAGCGCGGCTTTCACCGAGATCAATCTCACCACCGAAACGGGAGCCCGTTGGGCCGACCTGAACGCTGGCGAAGTGAAGGGCAACATCTTCATCATCGCGGCTGACACCACCGACACCACCCCCGAGGACTACTTCAAGGTCGAGCAGCTGACGGTTTGTGCGCCTTCCACAACGCCGCCGCCGCCGCCCGCGCTGAAGGGCAGCATTGGTGACCGCGTGTGGGAAGACAAAGACTATGACGGCGTTCAGGATGCCGACGAAGCAGGCATCAAGGGTGTCACGGTCAAGCTGCTGAACAGCTCGGGTGCTGTGGTGGCCAGCACCACCACGGGTGACCTGGGCAACTACGTCTTCAATGGTTTGGATGCTGGCAGCTACAAGGTGCAAGTGACCAAACCCAGCGGCTACTACGTCACCAAGCAAGACCTGGGTGGCAATGACGCCAACGACAGCGACATCAACACCTCGGGCGTCACGGGCACCATCAGTCTGGGTTCGGGCCAGGCCATCACCAATGTGGACGCCGGCTTGTACCGCAAAGCCAGCATTGGCGACAAGGTGTTTGCCGACTGGGACCACGATGGCTACCAGGACAACGGTGAGGGTGTGGTCAAAGACGTCAAGGTGTTCTTGCAAGACAGCAGTGGCGTGACCATTGCCTCCACCACCACCGACAACAAGGGCATGTACAAGTTTGTTGACCTCGACCCGGGCACCTACCGCATCGGGTTTGACAAGAGCCACGGCAAGCATGTGGCCGACGGCAAGAGCGTCAAAACCTGGAGCTGGGCGAAGGTGAACGTAGGCGGCGACGACACCCGCGACTCTGACGCCACGGGTTCCAGCACTGGCATCGCCTACACCACCTACACCACGCTGGAATCGGGTGAGTACGACAACACCTGGGACGTGGGCGTGACGCCCATCGTGATTGACCTGGACGGCAACGGCATCCAGACCATCGCACGCAGCAACGCAGGGGGCACCTTTGACTTGTTCGGCAACGGCAACGCGGTGCAGTCGGGCTGGATCTCTGGTGGCGACGGTTTTCTGGCCGTGGATGTGGACGGCAATGGCAAGATTGACAGTGGCGCCGAGTTGTTTGGCGGTACTGGCAAGGGCGCCGGGTATGCCAAGCTGGGCAGTTATGACAGCAACGGCGACGGCATGGTCAGCCTGCTCGATACCGACTTTGCCCAGCTGCTGGTCTGGCAAGACAGCAATGGCAACCACCAGACTGATGACGGCGAGTTGATGACGCTGGCCCAGGCCGGTGTTAGCAGTCTCAGCCTGAGCCTGGTCGACCAGAGCTTCTACGTTGACAGCGAAGGCAACGTGCACGGCGAAACCAGCAGTGCCACGCTGGCCAGTGGCCAGTCGGTGACGATGACCGACGTGTACTTCAGCGTCGACAAGTCTGACGCGCTGGCGGCAGGTGCATCGCTGCCGACCATCGGTGAACTGTTGGGGACGGGTGAAAGTGAGCTCGACGCCCTGGTGGGTGCATCGGCCAGCTGTGCAGGCAGCGCGCCGATCGGCGACGACAGCTGTGCAGATGCGGGCGAGATGCTGCGCCAACTTTCAGCATTGAGCCGCGCCGACATGGAGCAGCAAACCAGTCTGGCCCACTGACCTGCCAGGGTGTTTGCAGCACGGCACGGGCCCTTGGGGCCTGTGCCGTGTGGTCCCCGCCGCCGTTTTACGGGGCGGGGATTTGTGCTTTGTGGGCTTCGCTTTTGAGCCCTGCTGCGGAGGCTTGATGTTCATTTGTTCACAAGCTGCCCGGTTGTGCCACCCTCAAGTCGACTCCCGGGCCGGGCCTGGCTCAAGCGCCGGGGCTGAAGGCCGAAGGCTAGGGCTGCGATGTGGATAAACCTTTCAGTCAGTACCAGCAGCAGGCCTTCAGGGCCGAGGTTGCAGGACTGCACAACCTGCTGGCTGCCAACGCCGGTCACCCCTGCTGATGGACGCAACAACACTGCCGCAGACGCCTGAACTCGCACGCAGCGAGTTGCTGGATGCTGCCGTCTTCCTGGGCCAGTTTCTGGGCACCACGGTGCACCTGGAGCCCATGAAGGCGGCTGCTATGTCGCTGAGCAGCCTGGACGACCTGGGCCCACTGCTGTCGCAGGCGGGTTTGGTAGCCACACCGTTGCCGCGCGCGCAGCCGCGCAAGGCTTCAGAGTTGCCGGCACTGCTGATCGACGCAGACGGCCGCCCGCTGGTGGTGCTGGAACTGCGCGATGGCCGCTATGAATGCCACACCCCGGGCATCCAGGGCAGCCGTTGGTTCAACGCCTCGACACTGGAAGAGCAGCCGGGTGCGCGCTGGCTGGCGGTGCGGCCCACGTTGTACTTCGACCAGCGCAGCCTGTTGTATTCGTTGACGCGGCCAGGCAACTGGTTCTGGGACGTCTTCAACCGCAACCGCTGGACGTTTGGCTGGGCTCTGCTGGGCACGCTGGCCCTGAACATCTTTGCCGCCTTGGTGCCGTTCTACACCATGGCTGTGTATGACCGCGTGCTGCCCAACGACGCGCTGAACAGCCTGTGGGTGCTGACCGTGGGTGTGGGTTTGATCATGGTTTTTGAACTGGCGATGCGGCTGGCGCGCAGCCACCTGCTGGAAACCGCGGCCCGGCGCATGGACGTGACCTTGTCCACCCACATTTTCCAAAAGTGCCTGAGCCTGCGCGCTTCCAGCCGCCCGGCCTCCGGGGGTGTGCTGGCCAATACCGTGCGCGACTTTGAATCGGTGCGGGACTTTTTCACCACTGGCACGCTCACCATGCTGGGCGACATGCCCTTCTTATTTCTGTTTTTGCTCGTCATTGCGCTGGTGGGCGGTTGGTTGGCCTTGGTGCCACTGGTGGCCATCCTGGCCATCGTCGGCGTCGCTTGGGCTGCACGGCCCGCGCTGGCGGCCAGCGTGCGGCAGTCGATGAAAGAAAGCTCGCAACGCACGGCCCATCTGTTCGAAACCATGAACGGCCTGGACACCGTGAAGACCATCGGCGCCGAGGCCTGGAGCCGCCGCCGCTGGGAATCGTTGACGCAGGCCATTGCCCACAACGGCATGGAAACACGCGAACTCACCAGCCGGGTCAGCTACATCAACGCCACCATCACGGCCGCAGCGGGTGTGGCCATCGTGGCTTTTGGTGCCATCCTGATGTCAGAACATGCGATGACGATGGGGCAGATCATCGCTTGTGTGATGTTGGGTGCACGCGCCGTGGCACCGGCCAACCAGGTGTCGGCACTCATCGTGCGCTGGCAGCAGACCAAGCTGGCCTTCGAGGCGCTGGACAAGATCATGCAAGCGCCCTCTGACGACAGCAATGCCACCTTGCACGCGCCACCGCTGGTGGGTGCGGTGGAGTTCCGCGACGTCAGTTTTGGTTACCCCCACAGCCCGCCGCTGATCGAAAGGCTGAACCTGCGCATCAAGCCGGGTGAAAAGGTCGGCATCATCGGCAAGCTGGGCTCGGGCAAAAGCACCGTGCTGCGGCTGATCTTGAATCAGTACGAGCCGCTCAGCGGCAGCGTGCTGGTGGACGACCTGGTGACGACGCAGATTGAACCGCTGAGCCTGCGCCGCCAGATCGGGTATGTGCCGCAAGACATCACGCTGTTTCACGGCACGGTGCGCGAAAACATCGAGCTTGGCCGCACGCAGGCTGACGACACGGCCTTGGTGGCAGCCATCCGCGCATCGTGCCTGGAAGACACGGTGGCGCAGCTGCCGGCCGGTGTGGGCACCGAGGTGGGTGAACGGGGCGAACGCTTGTCGGGTGGGCAGCGCCAGACGGTAGCCATTGCACGCGCCCTGTTGACCGCGCCCAAGATGCTGCTGCTGGACGAACCCAGCAGCATGATCGACCCGGCCACGGAAATGAAGCTGATCCATCAGCTGCGTGCGCTGACCGACACCACCGTCATTCTGGTTACGCACCGCATGGCGATGCTGAATGCCGTCAACCGCCTGATCGTGTTTGACCGCGGCCGAGTGGTGGCCGACGGCCCGCGTGATGAAGTGCTGCGCTCGCTGGCCCAGCGTGCCACCAATGACGCCCCGGGCGCTGGCAGTGCTGGCGGCAAACCCAAGGTGGTGATGAGCGACCAGTTCGGCAGCAAAGGGAGGGCGGCATGAGCTTGAGCTTCAGCTTGGCTCTGGGTGGCGCCAACAACAACCCGGTGGACCCCGACCGCGAGGCTGGCCGCGCGGTGAAGACCATCGTGGGGCTGATCTTGGGCTTTCAGCTGGTGGTGCTGGCCTGGGCTGCATTCAGCAAGCTGGATGTGGCCGTGAACGCCCGGGGTGCCGTCATTCCACCCAGCAAGCTGCAAGAAGTGCAGAGCCTGGAAGGTGGTGTGGTGCAGGAACTGTTGGTCAGCTCGGGCCAGACAGTGAAAAAAGGCCAGTTGCTGGCGCGGCTGGACCGCGCGCAATACGCAGCCACGTTGGGCGAAAACCAGCAGTACCAACTGGGTGCGTTGGCTGGCGTGGCCCGCATGCGCGCGCTGCTGAGCAACGGTGAGCCCAAGTTCCCAGCCGAAGTGGTGGCCACGGGCCCTGCACTGGTGGCGCAAGAAATGGCATTGTTCCGTGACGCCAAGCGCGAATACGAAACTTCAGTGGCCGCTGCACGCGAAGCTGTGGCCAGCAAGCGCAGTGAGCTGCAAGAGGCGCAAAGCCGCGCCACCAACCTGCGTGAATCAGTGACCCTGGGTGAACAGGCCTTCCAGATCGAGGAGCGGTTGTTCAAGGAATCAGCGGGTTCACGTGCCGACTACCTGGCCTCCCAACAGCGGCTGCTGACGCAGCGCAGCGAACTGG
>JANNMQ010000149.1:0-5279 GCA_031398045.1 Rubrivivax sp. | reverse complement strand
CGGCCAGTAATTGCCGCAGCACATAGGGCAGGATGCCGCCGTGCTGGTAGTACGGCACCTCGATGGCGGTGTCGATGCGCAAACCCAGCACCAGCTTTCGCCGTGCGCCATCGGTTGCCGTGATAACCAGCCAGGCGTCAGACAGCGGTTGCACCACCTCGGGCAACAGCACGTCCACGCGCTCGTTGCCGCGCAGCCTTAGTGATTGCCAGGAGTCGCTGCCCCTGAATTGCAGCGGTAGCACACCCATGCCGATCAGCTTGCTGCGGTGTATGCGCTCGAATCTCTTCGGTGCGCGGCGCGTTGGCGCGCCTGGTGGCGAGCTGCTCCACATGTTGGGGCGCCACCTTGTGGCCGTCGCAACGCAGCAGCACACTTTCCAGCACGATGCGCAGGCTGTGCGGCAAGCGCGCCACGCTCGGGTAGCTGGCAGCCCGCGCAGGTAAAGAAAACGGCCGCGCTTGTTTGCCTGTGCGGGTGCTGAAATTGGCCAGGGTGTGGGCGTAAGGGTGTGAGGAACGGGTGGACAGGGAGCCTCGCTGCTGGGGCTGAAGAGTCATGGTGGAAACCGGCCACTGGCCGCTGCAGCATCGCGGTTGACCGGGTGGCACCGTCGCGCGGCCTGCTCAGGGTGAAGCACGCCCCACCATGGCCGCAGGACGCACCCAGGCGTCAAATTCGGCGGCCGTCACGTCACCGCTGGCCACGGCCGCTTCACGCAGTGTGGTGCCGTGCACATGGGCGTGCTTGGCTATGCGCGCCGCCCGGTCATAGCCGATGTGAGGCGTAAGCGCGGTGACGAGCATCAGGGACCGCTGCAGCAGCTCTTCCATGCGCACCGTGTCTGCGCTGAGGCCCTGCACGCAGTGCGTGGCGAAGCTCGTCATCGCGTCACGCAGCAGCCCAATGCTGTCGAGCACGTCCAGTGCGATGAGGGGCTTGTAGACGTTCAGTTCAAACTGGCCCTGGCTGGCTGCCAAACCCACCGCCACGTCGTGCCCCATGACCTGGGCACACACCATGGTCAGCGCTTCCACCTGTGTCGGGTTGACCTTGCCCGGCATGATGGAACTGCCGGGCTCGTTTTCAGGCAGCCGCAGTTCCCCAAGGCCGGCGCGTGGGCCGCTGCCCATAAGGCGGATGTCGTTGGCGATCTTGTTCAGCGCGATGGCCAGCATGCGCAGGGCGCTGTGCAGGCCCACCAATGCTTCGTGACCCGCCATGGCCGCAAACAGGTTGCTCGCCACGGTGAAGGGCGCTCCCAAGCGTTGGGCCAGCACCTGGGCCACACGATGGCCGAACTCTGGGTGCGTATTGAGGCCGGTGCCCACCGCCGTGCCGCCAATGGCCAGCGCGTGCACCGCTACCAGGCTGTGGCCCAATGCCGCTTCGGCCAGCGCCAGCTGTGCGGCATAAGCGCCAAATTCCTGCCCCAGCGTGACCGGTGTGGCGTCCTGCAGGTGGGTGCGGCCAATCTTGAGCATGTCGGCGAACTCAACCGCCTTGTTGAGCAACACCAGCCGCAGCCGGCCCAGCGACTGCAGCAGCGGCCCGCAGGCAAGCACCACCGCCACGTGCATGGCCGACGGGAACACATCGTTTGAGGACTGCCCCAGATTGACGTCGTCGTTCGGGTGCACGCCGTGGGCGCCGGTCAGGCTGCCACTCAAGGTCTTGCCACTCAACGACTGTGAAGCCAGGTGCGCCACCACCTCGTTCACGTTCATATGGGTCTGTGTGCCCGAACCGGTCTGCCATACGGACAGCGGAAACTCGGCATCGAATTCGCCCGTGGCCACACGGGCGGCAGCGGCTGAGATGGCGCCGGACTTGTCTGCGGCCAGCAGACCCAGCGCCAGGTTGACCTCCGCCGCCGCGCGCTTGATGTGCGCCAGTGCATGCACCACTTCCATCGGCATGCGCTGCGCGCCGATGGCGAAAAAGTTCAGGCTGCGCTGGGTCTGTGCGCCCCACAGCGCGTCGACGGGTATGTCGATGGGGCCGAAACTGTCAGACTCGGTGCGGCTGGCGGGCGCTTTGGAGCGGCCGGCCCTGGCAAATGGTGCAGCTCTCATGTCGCTGGCCTGCACTGCTTGCGCATTTCGACTCCTGTAGGGCTCACGCAACAAGCGCAACGCTCACGTGCAGACTGCGCGCCCAGTGGACGCGCGTCGGTGCGGTAACGTACAGGCGGCGCAGCTTTACAGGCTTGAGATTAGCTTTGTGAACCGGCTGCATCTGTCTTGTACCGTACAGTGCAAGCGAACAAGCATGGCGGCCGCCAGCAGCACATTCAAACCGGCCCTGCGAGGGCCCGTTTTGCTTGGCGTAGTCCAGCCGCCGGCCGCAAGCCCAGCAGTTGCAGTGCCAGACCATGCACCCGTGTATCGGGCTCGGCCAGCGCATGCAGCACGTTCATGTGGTGGCGCCCCGGCACCGCCTCACACACGGGCACCCGTTGTGGGCCCCACATCCGGCTGATGATTCGGTTTTGGCGCTGGAACTCTGCCGTTTCTTCACCGCCCACCAGGGCTACGAGCTGCCCGTGCGGGGGCGCTGGCATCAGGGCTGGGCTGAGGGCCCGTGCCTCGGCTGCGCTGAGGTTCAGGTCAGCCGCCAGAAACGGCGCGTGGCGCAGCGGTTGCAAGTCAAATACGCCCGACAGTGCCAATGCGGCGTGCACGAGCTTGGGCGGCAGGTTGGGCCCCACTTCGGCCCAGCGGCAGGCCAGCATCATCGCCGCCAAATGCCCGCCCGCCGAATGCCCAGCCACCACAATGCGCTGCGGGTCACCGCCAAAGCTCTGAATGTGACGGTGCACCCAGGCCAACGCCTGCACCATCTGCAGCACGATGTGGCGCACGGTGACGGCCGGCGCCAGCGCGTAGTTGGGCACCACCACGGCTGCGCCAGCCGCCACGAAGGGCGCGGCCACAAACGACTGGTCGCGCTTGTCCAGCGCGCGCCAGTAGCCGCCGTGGATGTACACCAACACCGGGGCATGCCGCGCGGCCGGTAAAACGAAGATGTCAAGCTTTTCGCTGGCATGGCTGCCGTAGGGCAAGTCCAGCTGACAAGGCAGCGTGGCCCGCGTCTGGGCCGAGCGGTCTATCCAGCTTTGGCGGATGCGGGCCTGATCGGGAATGCCTGCACGGGCGTCGTACTGCCGGTCGTGCCAGGCGGGGCTGTGGCGGGGTCTCATGACAGGGTTCGTTGGGTGATTCAGGCCTTGGCCTTGCGGTTGGCCTTGGCTTCGCGCAGTGCCGCATCGATCAGCGCGTCGGCCATCCACAGCGCGATGCGTTCAACCTCGCGGTCGGGCAGGCCCCAAATGTCTTTCAGGATGATGTAGGGCTCGATGCCGTAGACCACCGACAAAGCACGGTGCAGGCGGTCGCGCAGGGCTGCGGGCAGCTGCGGCGCCAGCGGTGCAATGGCGTGTTCCAGGATGCGTATACGGTGGCCCCGCCTGAACGGTTCTTCTTCCAGCAGGCCGGCGCGTTCAAGCGCACCATGTTCCAGCGACAGCTGTGCGGCGGCGCGCAGCTGCGGCTCAAATTCGGTGAAGCGCGGGAAGGTGAGCACGAACAGTTCGCGCACACGCTCCCGGCCGCCGGCCTGTTCAGAGGCAATGGTGCGCACCGGCCCCAGCGATGCATCGATGACGGCGGTGATGAGTGCGCTGCGGGTCGGGAAGTAGCGGTAGGCGGTAGCCCGCGACACCGCCGAATGCACCGCCACCTCGGCCACCGACGGGATGTTGCCTTTGTCCTGGATGAGCTGCATCGCAGTGTCGAGCAGCAGCTTGAAGGTTGAGGCCTTGACCCCACGCGATGGCGGCGGCGGCGCCTCGGTGATCTTGTGTTTCAGTCGGGGCATGCGGGTATGTCCTGAGGCTCTGGAGCCGGCGTCCTTCTTGTAAGCGGGGCGACCCGGCCCCTATGATGCAACCATCCCGATTTGAGACACAAGTCTCAAACGCCAGGGGTAAACCTGGGGCCAGGGCCGCCAGCAGTTCAATCCAAGATTCACCCAGAAAGACAGCGCGGACGGCAGCGCCACAGCGTGGGCCGCACGATCCGCGTGCAACTGGAGACAGGTACTCATGCAAACGGCCAGCGGGCTTTGGGGCGGGGTGTTTGCCGACATCGCCATCGAGACCAGGCATCGGTGATGGCACTGCACAGCTTCGACCGCATGGTGGTGGAGGATGTTGGCGAAGGCGACGCTGTGGTCTGCGTGCATGGGCTGGGCGGCAGCAGCAACACCTTCACGCCGCTGATGCCGGTGCTGACGCGGCACCGCGTGCTGCGTGTGGACTTGCCGGGCAGCGGACGCTCGCAACATGCCGAGGGGCCGCTGTCGATCGTGCGTTTTGCCGACGCGGTGCAAGGCGCCTGTGCCCGGCTGGGCATCACACGCGCACACTGGGTGGGCCATTCGCTGGGCACCATCGTGTGCCAGCACATGGCGGTGGCAGCGCCGGCGCTGGTGAGCAGCCTAGCGCTGTTCGGTCCTTTGCTGGCACCAACCGACGCCGCCCGGGTCGGCTTGCGCGCACGCGCTGCCCAGGCGCGCAGCGAAGGTGCTGGTGGCATGCAGCTCATCGCGGAAACACTGCTGCAGGCGGCGCTCTCGGCCGACACGCGGCAGCGCCAGCCGCTGGCCGTGGCCTTTGTGCGCGAAAGCCTGATGCGCCAGGAAGGTGCTTCCTACGCCCGCATGTGCGAAGCACTGGCTGATGCGCAGCCGGCGCGGGTGGAAAACATCCGCTGCCCGGTGCTGCTGGTCACCGGCGACGAAGACAGCGTGGCGCAACCGCAGTCGGTGCGCAGCATGGCCGAACGGCTGCACGGTGCGCGCAGCACCCGCGTGGTGGTGCTGCCGCGCTGCGGTCACTGGGCACCCATCGAACGGGTGGCCGAATGCCAGGCCGAGCTGCGCGATTTTCTGACCGCAAACCGCCAGGATGCCAACCGTCAGGAGGCGCCACGATATGGCTGACGTGCTCTACACCAACGTTCGCATTTTCGACGGCGGCGGCGAAGCGCCCTTCACTGGCGACGTGCTGGTGCAGGGCAACCGCATCAGCCGCGTCGTGAAAACCAGCTACGGCCAACGCTCGCAGCCGGTGCTGGGGGCGCAAGTGATCGACGGCGCGGGCGCCTTCCTGATGCCCGGCATGGTAGAGGCGCACACGCACTTCAGCTGGAACGACGCGGCCACGCTGGCCGGCATCCAGAGCATGCCGCTGGAAGAGCACGTGCTGTGGTGCGCCA
>JANNMQ010000147.1:0-1936 GCA_031398045.1 Rubrivivax sp. | reverse complement strand
TGAAGCGCGTCATCGACGGCCGGCCTGAAGCCATCCGCCGCAACTGTGAGGACAGCCTGCAGCGCCTGCAGACCGACCACATCGACCTGTACTACCTGCACCGCTGGCACAAGCTGGGTGCTGATGCGGTGCCCATCGAAGACAGCGTGGGTGAACTGTCACGGCTGGTGACTGCGGGCAAGGTGCGCTGCATCGGACTGAGCGAAGTGTCGGCCGCCACTCAGCGGCGCGCCCACGCCGTCCACCCCATCGCGGCTGTGCAGACCGAGTATTCGCTGTGGACACGGAATGCAGAAATTGCCGTGCTGCAGGCCTGCCGCAGCATCGGCGCGGCCTTTGTGGCCTTCAGCCCGGTCGCGCGCGGCTTCCTGAGCAACAGCCCGCCCGACCCCAGCACGTTCGGTCCCAAGGACATCCGCTTCGGCATGCCACGCTTTGCGCCCGACAACTACGCGGCTAACCTGGCACTGCTGGTGGGTGTGCGCAACGTGGCGCAAGAGCTGGGCTGCACCGTGGCGCAACTGGCGCTGGCCTGGCTGCTGGCGCGCGGTGAACATGTGTTGCCGATACCCGGCACGACCCGTGTGGAGCATCTGCAGGAAAACATGGGCGCGCTGAAGCTGCGGCCAACCCCTGCGCAAGTGATGCAGCTGGACGCGCTGGTGAACACACACACGGTAGCCGGCAACCGCTACAGCGCGCAGTCCAACGCCGAGGTGGACACCGAGACCTTCGACTCGCCTGCAAGCTGACGCTTGGCGTCAGCGCCGCCGGGCGCTGCTGGCCCCCTGCGCCATGCCTGCAAAGGCGTCGTAAAGCTCTTGCGCAGCCGGCGCCAAGCTGCGGCCGGCGCGCTTGATCAAACCCATGCGGCGCGTCACCACCGGGCTGTCCAGTGGCACGCTGACCAGCACCGGATGGTTCTTGTCGGGCATCGCCATCGCCGGCACGGCCGCCACGCCCAGACCGGCTTCCACCAGGCCCAGCAAGGCGGTGACGTGTTGTGCTTCGCACACGATGGTGGGCCGCGTGGGCAGGCCGGCCAGCGCCTGGTCGATGAGCAACCGGTTGCCCGAGTTCTGCGCCACCGATATGAAGTCGTGCCCCACCAGGTCGGCCCAGGCCACACGCCGGCGCTTGGCCAGCGGGTGGTCTCGCCGGCAAGCGGCCACGAATCGTTCTTCAAGCAGCGCGCGAAATTCGATGCCCGGCTCTTCGGCGCCCAGGAAGTTCAGGCCAAAGTCGGCCTCGGCGTGCGCCACCGCCTGCAACACGCTGTTGGCGCTGGCGTCAAACACCTTCACGCGCACCCGTGGGTAGGTCTGGCGAAAGCGCTGCACCACCTGCGAAACCACGTAATACACGGTCGAAGGCACACAGGCCACCGTCACCTCACCCATGCGCGTGGCGGCCACGCCGCGCAGGGCCAGCAAGGTGCTGTCCAGGTCGTCCAGCAGCTGCTGCACCTTGCGCGCAAAGTCGCGGCCCACGGCGGTCAGGCTGACGCGGCGCGTGGTGCGTTCCAGCAGCTGCACGCCCAAGGCGGCTTCCAGCTTGTCAATGCGGCGGCTGAAGGCCGGCTGTGAAATGTGCACCGCCTCGGCGGCGCGCCTGAAACTGCCCAATTCGGCCACCGCACGAAAGGCTTGCAGGTCGTTCAGATCAAACTGCATGGCTCACTTATGCCTTTCGTTTGTTGCGTGCAAAGCATCAATCAATCAGAACTGTGCAATTTACATGCATTGATGGCTTGGGCAACATAGGCACCCATGAACCCAGCCCTTGCCGACCACGTGTTGCCCTGCGTCTTGATGCGCGCCGGCACTTCGCGGGGGCCCTTTTTCCTCGCCGATTGGTTGCCTGCCGACGAAGCCACCCGCAATGAACTGCTGATTGGCGCCATCGGTGCGTCTGACCTGCTGCAGGTGGACGGTGT
>JANNMQ010000134.1:0-6440 GCA_031398045.1 Rubrivivax sp. | reverse complement strand
TGGCGCACCATCTTGACGTTGGGGTCGTTGTCAAAAGCAGCGGCCGACTCTGGTTTGAGGTTGGTGCCGATCAGGCATTCACCGGCCTTCAGGCGCTGGATGCGAACGTTGGGGTCGACGGTGATGGCCAGGATCAGGTTGGCGACTTTTGGCGCACCGCCCCAGTACGCTGCGTTGGCGCTGTAGCGAATGACCGCGTCCTTCTGGTAGCTTTTAAAGATGAAGGGACCTGTGCCCACGGGCTGCGTGTTCAGTTGTTCGAGCTTGCCGGCTGCTGCGAGCTGTTCACCGTACTCAGCCGACACCACCGAGCCAATCGCGCTCATCGCCATGTTGGCCAGGAAAGGCGCTTCGGGCTTGTTGAGCGTGACGCGCACGGTCATCGCGTCGAGCTTGCTCACCGACTGAATGAGCTTGCCCATCTCCATGCCTTCCCAGTAGATGTAGCCGTTCTTGGCAGCACCGTAGGCCGGGTGCTTTTTGTCGTTGACGCGGTTGACTGACCACAGCACGTCGTCAGCGTTGAAGTCACGCGTCGGCTTGAACCAGGGCGTGGTGTGGAACTTCACGCCCTTGCGCAACGTGAAGGTGTAGCTCAGGCCGTCGGGGCTGATGGTCCATTTCTCGGCCAGGCCCGGAATCACCTCGGTGCTGCCGGGTTTGAACAGCAGCAACTGGTCGTACAGCGTCAGGCCAGCGGCGTCGTTGGTAACGGCCGACTCGTACTGCATGATGTCGAAGCCATCGGGCGACGCTTCTGTGCAAACGGTCAATGTGCCGGCAGCGTGGGCGCTGGTCAGGGTCCACATGGCAGCCAGTACGGCGGTCAAGAGCCTGGCCAGAGTCGGTGAGGTCTTGTTCATGCTGTTGAAGACTACCACCCAGCCATGCAGTTCTCAAGCTCGGCGTTCGGTACTGAGACCCGGCCAGATCCAACAACCTATCGACAGCTGCCAAAGCGGCGCGTACAGTCCACGGCTCTGTCCTGTTAGAGGTCCTCATGCAAACACCGTTTTTCGTACGTGCGCTCATCGGTTTGGCCCTGGCAACGTCTCAGCTGCCTGTGTTGGCCACCGCGCCGATCGGGCAGTTGACCAAGCTGCATGGCCTGAAGGCCGGTGCGCTGGTGACACGCGACATACACGGCATCGCACACATTCACGCACTCAATGATCACGACCTGTATTTCCTGCAGGGCTATGTGCATGCGCAAGATCGCCTGTTCCAGATGGACACGGCACGGCGGCGCGCCAGCGGCACGCTCGCCGAACTGCTGGGGCCGGCTGCGCTGGCCAGCGACGTTGAGCTGCGCACCATCGGCATACGGCGCGCCGCCGAGCGCTCACTGCCCGTCATTTCGCGCGAGTCCCGGGATGCGCTGGAGGCCTACGCCCGCGGCGTCAACGCCTGGGTGGCCGGTGCAGCATCGCTTCCGCCTGAGTACGCGGCATTGGAAATCAGACGGTTTCAGAAATGGACGGCGCTGGACAGCATGACGGTGGCCAAATCGATCACCTTCTCGCTGTCGTTTGGCCTGGAAGACATCGACAACACGATTGCGCTGCAGACCTACAGCGCGGTTTTCGACCCGCAGTTGGGTGCAGGTACCGGCGCAACGCTGTTCAGTCAAGATTTGTGGCGTTCTCAGCCTTTTTCTTCGGCCTCGACCGTGCCTGACGCCACGCAGACGCAGCCGGGCGCGCCGTCGGCCCAAGGCGGCTGGCGCTTGCACGACGGACATCATGCCCGCATGCTGGCGCTCCGCTACGCGCTGCGCGTGCGCGCGCTGCCATTTTTCAAGGACAGGATGAGCCGCGACCAGCGCCCGGCGTCCAACCAATGGGCGGTGGCGGGCTGGCGCAGCGCCAGCGGGCGGCCGATGGTGGCCAACGATCCGCACCTCGCGCTGCAGCAACCATCCACCTTCTATCCCATCCACCTCAGCAGCGTCGGCAGCGACGTGATGGGCAACAGTTTTGCCGGTGCGCCTTTTGTCGTCGTCGGGCAGACGCGACACATTGCCTGGGGCGCCACGGTCAGCCCGCTGGACGTGACTGACGTGTTTCAGGAACAGGTGGTGCCCGACGCGGCGTCGCCCAGTGGCCTGAGCACGATACTGCTGGGAAGTCTGAAACATGTGATGGCGATTCCGCAGACCTTCCGCGTGAACCAGCTCGACGGCGTCATGGACAACCTGGCCGTTGTGCCTCCCGGTGGTGCCGTGCCGGCCGTGACGCTGATCGTTCCGCATCGCAACAACGGGCCAATTGTCGAGTTAGATATTGCCAACGGCACTGCCATCAGCGTGCAGTACACCGGCTTCAGCGGCACGCGCGAACTCGACGCCCTGCGCATCTGGAATCGGGCCTGGAACCTGGCTGACTTCAAACACGGCCTGCAGTATTTCGATTCAGGCACGCAGAATCTCGCTTATGCCGACATCGACGGCAACATTGCTTACTTCGCCGCCTCCGAGGTGCCGTTACGCGAAGACCTGCAGTTGGGCATTGTCAACGGCGTGCCGCCGTGGTTCATCCGCAATGGCACAGGCGGCAACGAATGGCTGCCGCTGCAGGCAGTACCTGCCGGACAGGCGATTCCTTATCAGATTCTGCCGGCCAACGAGATGCCGCAACTGGTGAACCCGCCCAGCGGCTGGTTCGTCAATGCCAACAACGACCCCGCGGGCACCGTGCTCGACAACGACCCGCTGAACACCCTGCGTCCGGGCGGTGGCCTGTACTATCTGAATGCGGGTTATGACATGGGGCTGCGCGCCGGACGCATCACCCAGCTGATAAGCGGCGGCCTGGCGCAGCGGCCGCTGACATTTGCCGATATGCAGACCATCCAGGCCGATGTGGTGCTGCCCGACGCGGCGACCTTCCTTCCCTATCTGTTGCAGGCCTTTGAGCGCGCCGGTCAACGGCGTGCGCCGGCTGCGCTGGGTGCCCTGGCAGCCCCCGCGGCCATGCGGGAGGCCAGAGCGCGACTGGCAGCGTGGAGCCACAAGGCCCCGACAGGCATCGTGGAGGGCTCCGACGCCGCCGACCTGAACGGCGTGTTGAGCCAGCCCAGCGCGCAGGAGGTGGCCGACAGCGTGGCCGCGACGCTGTACACCGTGTGGCGCGCACAGTTCATCGCCAACACCATCGACGCCACGCTCGACGGCGTGTCGCAGCAAGCGGGTGTCAGCCTGCCCAAACCCGGCTCCGACCTGACGCTGACCGCACTCAAGACCTTGCTGCAGCGCCCGCAGCCGGGAATCGGCGCGTCGGGCCTGAACTTCTTCAACGTGCCGGGTGTGGACTCGGCCGCCGACAGGCGCGACATCCTGCTGCTGAAGAGTCTGGCCGACGCTCTGGAGCGGCTGGCCGGGCCACACTTTGAGGCTGCGTTCGGCAGGTCCACCGACCTGTCCACCTACCGCTGGGGGCGGCTGCACCGCATCGTGTTTGAACACCCGCTGGGCGGCGTGTTCAACCTGCCCAGCGTCAACCCGTTGGGCGCGGCATTGCCAGGCTATCCAGCCGACGGCGGCTTTGGCACCGTCGATGTGGCCGGCTTCGATGTCCGCGCCAACAACGCGGCGAGCTTCATGTTCAGCCACGGCGCGGTGAACCGCTTTGTCGCCGAAGGCCTGCGCTGGGGCATGCGCGCCGAATCGGCCTGGCCTGGCGGTACCAGCGGCGTGCTCGGCAGCCCGTATTACAGCAACCTGCTGCCGGGCTACCTGACCAACGACACGGTACCTCTGCTGATACGCGCAATTGACTTGGCAAGGGCTACTGCGACGCTGATGTGGTTCGCCCCCTGAGGCCACAGGCGGCGGGGCGGCTGGTGAGTTGCCGGCTGGGGACGCTGGCTGCGAAGACTGAGAGCCTGAGAGCGCCCCCAGGCGGCGTTGCCGCCGCCAAGCGCCAGAGGCCCTTGGCCTTCGGGCCGTCCAAGTCCGCGCAGGCGGACTTGGAGCCGCGGCCCTCAGCCCCCCGAGGGGGATGAGCAAAGTAACCAAGTGCCGTTTGCTCATGAGTCTTTCAATGGCGCTGGCGCAGCCGCAGGCCATCACCACTTTTTGCACCAACCTGCGCGCAGCGCCGCTGGCCGAACGGGTGGAGGCCGAGCTCGGCATCCCCTTGCTCGATACCGTCAGCACGACCGTCTGGGGCCCACTGCGTGCAGTGGGCGCCGACCCGTCGCGGGTGCGCGGCTGGGGGATGCAGACACGATCAGCCGCCACCCACTGGCCGCCCCCGACGACCCGCCGCGTCCCACTCAAGGCAGAAAAACGACCGCAGGCAGGGCGCTGAAAACCACCGCCGCCACGGCAATGGCCGTGGCACCCCGCGCGAAGCGGTAGCTCCAGCCCGGCAGCTCACCGTCAGCGTATTGAGCCTTCAATCGCATGTGGTTCACGGCCAAGGCCAGCAGCGCGATGGCGGTGACCCCCCACGCCCACACATTGGCGGTCCACTGATGCGGCCAGATCTCGCCCGCCACCCAGAGCACCATGAAGTGCAGGAACCAGATCACGAAGGCCGTGACGACAGGCCGCCCGTTTGACTGCCGGTTTGACTGCCCGTTTGACTGCCCGTTTGACTGCCCGTCTGACGGCCCGTTCAACGGCCTTACCCCCTTCACGCGCCGCCCCATGGCAGCAAGCGCGGCAGCAGCAGGCCGGCCGCACCCTCGAACGCGGCGTAGATGAACAAGATGCGCAGCGCCTCCAGGGTCTTGTTGGCCGGGCCTGGCGCCAGACCGCGCATCCAGCGTGCCAGGTAATAACAGGCCGACAACACGACCGCCACCACGATGGTGCCGTGCCACGCCAACATGGCGTAGATCGCGGCACCTTGCCCGCTGGCATCCCCGCGCAGCCCGGCGCTCCACCAGTCCAGACCGTCCACCGCCAGCGCGGCAACCAGGCACACCATGCTCAGCGTCATCACCGCGGCGCTGAAACCGCTGCCACGCTTCAGCTTGGACATCAAAGGCCGGGCCGCGTAGGCCAGCCCCGCCGATGCACCCAGCAGCAGCAGGCCGGGAACCAAGGTGCTGCGTGGCGCGGCGACCTTCCACCAGTCGGGATGGGCGCCGTACAGGTACAGGTAAGAAAACAGCGCCATCAGGAAGATCATCCCGAGCACGATGACCAGCAGTACCGCGGCCCACCAGCCGTGTGATTGCGGGCCGGTCACATAGGTCGGTAGCAGAATGCCGGCGCCCGCGTCGACCTGCTTGCGCGGCAGGTGGCGGTCGTTGTTCCAGACCCAGCGCATCAGGCAATAAACGGTCAGCACGCCGCAGATCGCGCTCAAGCTCAGTGCCTTCACCGTCAGCAGCAGGAAGAAGCCGGCGGTGAACAGCGCCGCCAGCAGCGGCCACCAGGACGGCCCCGGCATCACCTGCACGTACTGCGGCTCGGCGCGCGAGCTGCTGGTGATCAGCGTCTCGCGTGCGCCGGTGGCGGTGCCGGGCAGGAAGTAGCGCCCGGCCTCGACGTCCTGGCGCAGCCGGGCATCGGCCCACAGCGGCTCCAGGTCGTTGATGACCGGGATCGAACGTACGGCGTAGTTGCCGGTGGCCAGCCACTCCAGCGTGCCCCCGTGGTACACGTTGCGGGCGTCGCCTCCGCCCCCACCCTTGCGGCCGTAGACGCGGACAGCATCGATCAGGAACAGCAACACCCCGGCGGCCATGATGAAGGCGCCCACGGTCGAGACCAGGTTCGGCAGATCCCAGGCCCGGCCCGGCAGGTAAGTGTCGACGCGCCTGGGCATGCCCATCAGACCGCTCAGGTGCATGGGCAGGAAACAGACGTGCACGCCGATGAAATTGAGCCAGAAAACCCAGCGCCCTGCGCGCTCCGACAGCTGCCGGCCGTTGATCATCGGCGTCCAGTAATAAACCGCAGCGAACAGCGGGAACACCATGCTGCCGATCAGCACGTAGTGAAAGTGCGCGACGACGAAGTAGGTGTCGTGGGCCTGGCCATCGAAAGCGACCATGCCCACCATCACGCCAGTTAGGCCGCCCATCACGAAGATGAGGATGCCGCCGACGAGGAACAGCGACGGCACATTGCGCTGCACTTTGCCTGACGCCAGCGTGGCAATCCACGCAAACACCTGGGCGCCCGCCGGAATGGCCACTGCCATCGAGGCGGCCGAGAAGTAGCCGGCCGACAGCCCGGGCAAGCCCACCGTGAACATGTGGTGGGCCCAGACACCGAAGCTGATGAAGCCGGTGGCGATCATCGCCAGCACGACGATCTCGTGGCCGACCAGCGGCTTGTGCGCGACCGTGACGATCATCGTCGACACCATCGCCGAGGCCGGGATGAAGATGATGTAGACGTCGGGGTGGCCGAAGAACCAGAACAGGTGCTGGTACAGCAACGGGTCGCCGCCGCGTGTGGCGTCGAACAGCGGCCAGTTGAA
>JANNMQ010000124.1:0-3445 GCA_031398045.1 Rubrivivax sp. | reverse complement strand
CGCCCCGCGGGTGCTGGTTGTGCAGGTGTAACCGCTTCATGCAACGCATTGTGACTGCGCCCCACGTCACGGCAGCGGGGCACGCAGCGCAGCCGATGGTGCGGCAGCGAACTGACGGTGTCTTGATGCCGGGCTACCGTTCACGTTTGGCCCCGGCGGGCAGTGGCTGCATGGGCACGACGTGGCCCGATAGAGCAACCAGGGGCTAGCGCCACTTTGAACCGAGAGAAAAAACACCCGATGAAGTCCCCGCTTGAACTCGGCGCGCTGCGCAACCTGGACGCTTACTGGCGGGCCGCCAACTACCTGTCGGTTGCGCAGATTTACCTGCGCAGCAACCCGCTGCTGCACCAACCGCTGCAGCGCTCTGACGTGAAAAACCTGCTGGTGGGCCATTGGGGCACAGTGCCTGGGCAGAATTTCATTTATGCACACCTGAACCGCGCCATCGTGCAGCAAGGGCTGAACATGCTGTTCCTGTCAGGCCCGGGCCATGGCGGCGCCGCGGTGGTCAGCAACGTCTACCTGGAAGGCACCTGGAGCGAGGTCTACCCCGACGTGGGCTGCAACACCGCCAGCCTGCAAAAACTGTTCAAGCAGTTCTCTTTTCCCGGCGGCATATCCAGCCATGTCGCGCCCAGTACACCCGGCTCCATCCACGAAGGTGGCGAGCTGGGGTATTCGCTCAGCCATGCCTATGGTGCAGTGCTGGACAACCCAAACCTGATCGTGGCTTGTGTGGTGGGCGACGGTGAAGCCGAAACCGGGCCATTGGCAGCCGCTTGGCACACCGGCAAGCTGCTGGACCCGGCGGGCGACGGTGCGGTGCTGCCCATCTTGCACCTGAACGGCTACAAGATCAGCAACCCCACATTGCTGGCACGAATTCCCCAAGCCGAGCTGGAACAGTTTTTCCGTGGCTGCGGCTGGAACCCGCTGTTTGTCGATGGTGACGACCCGATGCCCATGCACCAGCTGATGGCGCAGGCGGTGGACAGCGCGCTGCAGCAGATTCAAAACATCCAGCAAGCAGCGCGTGCCGCCGTGGCTGCAGCCGCACCAGCCGATACGGACACCGTCCACCCCAGTTGGCCCCTGATCGTGCTGCGCACCCCCAAGGGCTGGACCGGCCCGAAGCTGGTGGACGGCGTGGCCAATGAGGGCACCTTCAGGTCGCACCAAATTCCGCTGTCCATCAGCACCGACCATCCCGAGCACGTGCAACAGCTGCAAGCCTGGCTGCAGAGTTACGGCCCCGAAGAGTTGTTTGACACCGAAGGCCGGCTGCTGCCCGAACTGGCTGCGCTGGCGCCGCTGGGCACCCGCCGCATGGGCGCCAATCCGCACGCCAACGGCGGCTTGCTGCTGCGCGACCTGCAACTGCCCGACTTCCGCGGCCACGCGCTGGCCGTGCCGGCGCCGGGTGCCGTACTGGGGCAAGACATGCGGGTGCTGGGCAGCTACCTGCGCGACGTCATCGTGCACAACGCCGCCGCACGCAACTTCCGTATCTTCGGGCCCGACGAAACCTTGTCCAACCAACTGGGTGCCGTGTTTGAAGCCACCAACCGCCAATGGAACGCACAAACCCTGCCGGGTGACGAATTCCTGGCCAGCAGCGGCCGTGTGGTGGACTCGATGCTTAGCGAGCACCATTGCCAGGGTGCGCTGGAGGGTTACCTGCTGACCGGGCGGCATGGCCTGTTCAACAGCTACGAGGCTTTCATCCGCATCGTCGATTCGATGTTCAGCCAGCACGCCAAGTGGCTGAAGGTGACGCGTGAACTGCCTTGGCGGCGGCCGATTGCTTCATTGAACTACCTGCTGTCGTCCCATGTTTGGCAACAAGACCACAACGGCTTCACGCACCAAGACCCCGGCTTCATCGACCACGTGGTGAACAAAAAGGCCGACATCGTGCGCGTCTACCTGCCGCCCGATGCCAACTGCCTGCTGTCGGTGGTGGACCACTGCCTGCGCAGCCGCAACTGCGTCAACGTGGTGGTGGCCAGCAAACATGTGCGCCCGCAGTGGCTGAGCATGGAGCAGGCCGTCAAGCACTGCACACAGGGCATCGGCATCTGGCCCTGGGCCAGCAACGACCAGGGCAGCGTGCCCGACGTGGTGCTGGCCTGTTGCGGTGAAACACCAACCCTGGAAGTGCTGGCCGCCGTGATGCTCTTGCGCCAGCACCTGCCGGCCCTGCGTGTACGCGTGGTCAATGTCGTGGACCTGATGCGCCTGCAGTCCGACAGCGAACACCCGCACGGCCTGAGCGAGGCCGACTTCGACGCCCTGTTCACCGCCGATTGCCATGTGGTGTTTGCTTTCCACGGTTACCCGTCGCTGGTGCACCGGCTGACCTACCGGCGCCACAACCGCAATTTCCATGTGCACGGCTACCAGGAAGAAGGCACGATCACCACCGCGTTTGACATGCGGGTGCAGAACAAGCTGGACCGTTATTCACTGGTGCAACAGGTCATCAGCCGCTTGCCACAGCTGGGGCAGCCCGGGTGCCTACCTGCAGCAGCTGTGCCGTGACAAGCTGATCGAGCACAAACAATACATCGATGAGCATGGCCAGGACATGCCGGAAATACGCAACTGGCTGTGGCAGGGTGCTGCAGTGCCGGGGGACGTTCAAGACTGACGGGTTCTGGCAGCAGCGTGTACAGCCGCGCTCAAACGGCAACTGGCGCACCGGGTAGCCAGCCAGGCAGGGCTGGATCAGTGCCGCTGACCACCCGGGGTCAAATAGTGGGCCAGCCCAGTTGCACCCGCTTGCATCAGGCGCTTGTGGTGCCAACGAAACCAGGGCACCAACAAAGGCGCTGCCCACCGCAACCAGCGCTTGGCCAGCTGCACACGCCATACGCAGGTGACATCGGTGAAGACGTCCGCAGTGCCCGCAGCTTCTGCGCGCAGCAACCAGATGCATTCACCGCCCAATGGGCCGCTGCAGCGGCAGCGGATGCGTTCGTGGCGCAGACTTTCCAGCCATTCAACTTCCATGCTGACGGAGTTACAAAGGGGGTCACAAAGCGCAATGGCCCAGCGAAAATGGCGCACACTGCCGATACCGTCAGCGCCGCCCGCACGAACCAGCTGCACAGCCTGCAGCCGGGGCCACCACCGGGGCCAGGTTTCAGGGTTGGCCAGTGCCGCCCAGACGGGGTCTATCGGAGCTGCCAGACGCCAATGACTGACCAGATCGAAGTGATGCACCAAAGCCGTCCCAGCAGGTGTCTGTGTAGAGCGATACGGCCCCGGCCGCGGCGCAGATGCGCCTTGGCTGCGCCAGCAGGGTGCAAGGCACCGGCGCCGCCAGGGCGTAGGCCGACGCACCTGGCCCCGCTTAGCGTCTTCGTTCAGGCTGAGTGGGCGCATTGCGCACACTGCATCCAAACCAGCGGCGCCTGCGTATGCGACCGCCAAGCCAGAA
>JANNMQ010000085.1:0-9309 GCA_031398045.1 Rubrivivax sp. | reverse complement strand
CATGTGCATGCACGTTTAACCGCCTGTAACGGGAAATGGTTTTTGGTCGAAATGGTTCAGATTGCGTAGTCTGCGCAACTAAGGTTTTTGTCTCCACAACCAAGCGAGGTGCGCTCCTGAACTGGCCGCTGCTGGCGGCACTGGCGGTTGCCGCCGTGCTTTTTTTCTGGGCCACGGGTGCGCACAACCGGCTGGTGATGTTGCGCAATGCGGTGGCCCTGGCCGGTGTGCGGCTGGCCGATGCACTGGCCCAGCGTGGTGCGGCGCTGGCGGCCCTGCAGGCGGCGCTGATGCAGCCTTTGGCGGCTGAAGCGGGCTCGCTGCAAGCGCTGGCCGTGACGCTGGCCGATGAACAGGCGGCGGCCCGCGCCCTGGCCGCAAAGCCCGGCGATGCGGCTGCGGCTGCAGGCTGGCTGGCGGCACAAGCGGCGCTGGATTCCAGAGCTTCGCGAGTGCTGGCACTGCTGGACCAGCACGCTGAACTGCGGCAGCAAGACGCCGTGGCGCAGCCGCTGGCCGCTTGGCAGGACGTGCAGTCGCGGCTGGGGCTGCTGCGCCAGGTTTACAACGACGCCGCCGGCCTGCACGACCAGGCGCTGGCCCAGTTTCCGACGCGGCTGCTGGTCAAGGCCTTCCGGTTTGCACCTGCCGGGCGGGTTTAACAGGCAGGCAACGACCGTGGGTTGACAATGCCCTGTTGTTGCGGTGTTAGACCTTTAGCGCCCGGCCATCGGGGCCGGGGTCAGCCGTTCTTCGCGCGGGATGTTGCCGTCGCCATCGATTTCCAGCGCAATCTGCATGCACACCGCGCGGCACAACGAGGCGGCGCGGTCACTGCCGATGCGGTAGTAGATCTGCGTCGCGTCGCGGCGTTTGGCCACCACGCCAGCGCGGTACAGCGCAGCCAGGTGCTGGCTCATGTTGGGCTGCGTGGTGTCAATTTCATGCAGCAGCTGTGAAACGTTTTTCTCTTGCCCGCACAGCGCACTGATGATCTTCAGACGGATGGGCGTGGCCATCAGCTTGAACAGTTCTGCAGCGCTGGCGAAAACCTGATCGGACTCCTGCGCTGCTTCCAGGTGCGCCTGCTGCGCGGCGCTGGGGGTGTCGGCCTTGAGGTTCATGGTTGGGCTGCAAATCGGTAGTGGTCACGCTGCAGCACGGCGGCCACGGAACGCACATCGTCAGGAAACAGGCCCAGATTGAGCTGCGTGTTGCACATCTCCACCATGGTCTCCAGGGCCGCCGGGGTCTTGATGCGGCCTTTGGGCCGGTAGATGGCGCTGCCGTCGCCGCCCACGTTGCGGATGTGGCAGTTGGCGCACTGGTGTTCACGCACCAGCTTGTCGCCCAGCGCCAAGTCGGCGTCGGGGTAGACGTGCAAGCGGGACGCTGCGGCTGGTGTCTGGGCGTGGGCCCAGAAGCCACTGGCCGCCAGGCAAAGGCCCACCAGGGCCCACAGCGCCCAGCGGACGGGGGAGATGGGCGAGTCGGGCGAGTCGGGCGAGTCGGGTGGGGTATTCATGTGCCGGCCTGCATCACGAGCGCCGCGATTGAAGTTGCAACAGTTCCATCACGTCCTCCTCGAACATTTCGCCCGGTATGACCTGCAGCAAGCGCCCTTGCAGGTCGACGGTTACGGTCAATGGAACCATGCGCCGCGTGGTGAGTGCCGCAGACAACGCGCCATGGTCCAGCGTCAGCGGGAAACTGTAGCCCTGTTGTTGTGCGTAGCGTTGCACGGCCCGGGCGTCTTGTTCGCGCGCCACCCCCAGCACGGTCAAGCGGTTGCGGTCAGCGGCGCGGTACAGCTTTTCAATGTGCTGGTTGTGCCTTTTGCAAAAAGGGCAGGTGGTGGACCAGAAGACCACCACGGCCGCGTGCCCGGCCCATTGCGCAGCGGCCTTGCGGCTGCCGTCCAGCAGGGTCAGGTCGGGCCAGGCCACGGTGTGGCCCGCGGCGGCCGGTTCTGCGCTGGCGCTGCGCCACGGCTGCAACAAAGCCAGCAGTGCCGGGGCGGCTTGCAGGGCCTGGCGGCGCTTCATTTGCTTTCCTGTTCCATCTGCAAATAGGTGTTGTAAGCGTTGATGCGGTTGGCCGCTTTGAACAGCGGCAGGTGTTCAAAACGCGACCAATTGGCCTTGGCGTAGGCCTCTTCAAAAGGCTCCAGGTTTTTTGCGGCTTCGCCCATGGTGCTGCGCAAGTGCTTCAGATAGTCCAGTGTCAGGCGCAGGTCGGCGTCTGCATTTTCAGACACCGGCCCGTGGCCGGGCACGATGGTGCGTGTGCCCAGGGCCAGCAGCCGCTGCAGTGCATCGATCCAGCGGCCGCTGTCGGCATTGCCAACAAAGGGTATGCGGCCCCTGAACACCAGGTCGCCAGCGATCAGCAGACCCCTTTGCGGCAGCACCACCACCAGGTCCTCGGCGGTGTGGGCTGGCCCCGCAGGCATCAGCACAAATTCCACACCACCCAGCGTGAACGTGGTGGTGCTGTCGATCCAGCGGTCGGCCGGCACCAGCCGGGTGTTTTCGTCCACCCAGGGCGCCATCTCTTCGCGGCTGGCCTTCAGGCGCAGTGCTGCGGTGTCACTGTGCAGGTAGGCGCGGCCCAGGCTGTGTGCGGTGATGGTGGCGCCCAGCGCCTTGAAGACCTGCAGGCCGTAGACATGGTCTGCGTGGTAGTGGGTGACGATGACGTGGCGCACCGGCTGCGGCGTGATGCGTGTTATGGCCTGCAGCAGTTCTTGCGCCAGCACGGGTGAGCCCAGCGCATCCACCACCACCACGCCGTCGGGCGTAACCACAAAGGCGGCGTTGGATATGAAGTTACGGTTGGCTGACGAACCCAGCGCGGCTTCTCCCTGCACCATCCACACCCCCGGGCGCACCTGCACGGGTTCGACTTTGGGTGTTTGTGCCGCCGCGGTGGTCGCAGCCGCCAGCAGGCCCAGCACCAGCGCCAGCAGGCGCAAAGCACGGGCCGCACGGGTAATCACCGTCGCGAGACAAGGGCAATAACCATACATTCGCATGCAGTGATATTAGACGCGTCAGACGGCCGAATGGCAAGCCTGAAAATGCGATCCCAACCGGCCCTGGTGGCCGCTTTGCCCGCAACCCTGGAGACACCGATGTCAGGCTCACATCCGATTCGACAAACCTCTGCAGCAGGCCTGCTGCTGGCCGCCAGCCTTGCTGCGCCGCTGGCCCAGGCGCAAGACACCCACCTGGCGCGCAACCTGGCAGCCACCTGCGCCAACTGCCACGGCACCAACGGCAACGCGCGCGGCGACATGAAACCGCTGGCGGGTGTGTCGGCTGAAAAAATCATTGCAGCGGTGGCCGACTACAAAAGCGGCAACCAGCCCGCCACCATCATGCACCAGATAGCCAAGGGCTACACCGACGAGCAGATCAAGCTGGTGGCGGCCTACTTGGCAGCACAACCGGCCAAGAAGTAAGGGGGCGACACCATGAACAAAACTGTGAACAAGACGCTGGCTTTTGAACTGTCGCGCCGCCGGTTGCTGGGTGCCGGTGCTGCGCTGTCGGGGCTGGCCGGGTTGGGCCTGGCAGGCTGCGCCACCGGGGGCAGCACCGGCCCTTCCATCGGCCGCGTGGTCATCGTTGGTGGTGGTTTTGGTGGTGCTACGGCGGCGCGTTATTTGAAGCTGTGGGGCGGCCATGTTGATGTCACGCTGGTGGAGCGCAATGCGAATTTTGTGTCCTGCCCCATCAGCAACCTGGTGCTGGGCGGCCACAAGCAGATGGCCGACATCACACGCGGCTACGACGGGCTGCGCGCGCTGGGCGTGAAGGTGATGCAGGGCGACGTGACGGCGGTGGATGCCGCGGCCAAGAAGGTGCGCCTGGCCGGTGGCGCTGAACTCCTCTACGACCGGCTGATCCTGTCGCCCGGCGTGGATTTCATGCTCGACGGCACACCCGGCCTGGCTGCGGCGCTGGACAGCGGCCGTGTGCTGCACAGTTGGAAAGCCGGCCCGCAGACGGTGGCGCTGCGCCGCCAGCTGGAAGCCATGCCCGACGGCGGGGTGTTTGCGATGAGCATCCCCAAAGTGCCTTACCGCTGCCCGCCCGGGCCCTATGAACGGGCCTGCATGGTGGCCAGCTATTTCAAACAATACAAACCGCGTTCCAAGGTGCTGGTGCTGGACGCCAACCCCGAAATCCAGAGCAAGAAGGCGCTGTTCGAAAAGGCCTACAAAGACCACTACAGCGGCATCGTCGAGTACCGCGCCAACAACGAGTTGAAGTCGGTGGACGGCCTGACCGCGAAGCTGGAATTCGACGACGTGAAAGCCGATGTGCTGAACGTGATACCGCCGCAGCGAGCCGGTGACCTGGCACGCAGCGCCGGGCTGCTGAACATGAACAACCGCTGGGCGGGTGTGAACTGGCTGACCATGGAAAGCACCGCCGCGCCCGGTGTGCATGTGCTGGGCGACGCCACTTTCAGCGCCCCTGCCATGCCCAAGAGCGGCCACATGGCCAACCAGCATGCCAAGGTGGCGGCGGCGGCCATCATCGAGCTGCTGCAGGGCAAGCCCGTGAGTGCCACGCCGGTGGTGATGAACACCTGCTACAGCTTTGTGACCGCACGCGACGTGGTGCACGTGGCGAGCGTGCACCAGTACGACGACAAAGACAAAACCTTCAAGGCCGTACCGGGCTCAGGTGGCGTGTCGGCCGGTGCCAACCAGATCGAAGGCCGCTACGCGCTGAGCTGGGCCGACAACATTTGGGCCGACATGCTGGCGGTTTAAGCCAATCTCCCGGGCGCACCAGGGCCCGGACATTCAGGCCTTCGCGGACTGGGTGCTGACAACCAGCGCGGTGCCGGGCACGTACTTGCGCACGAAGTCGGCCACCGGCATGGGCTTGCCCAACAAATAGCCTTGCAGCTGGTCGCAACCCACGCCGACCAGCACCGCGCGCTCGGCCTCGGTTTCCACACCTTCGGCCGTAACCACCAGCTGCAGGCTGTGCGCCATGTCAATGATGGAGCGCAGCAGCTGCTGGCGGCCGCTGCTGCAGTCGGCGTCGGTCACAAAGCTGCGGTCGATCTTCAGTTCCGTGGCCGGCAAGCGCTGCAGGTAGGCCAGCGATGACTGGCCGGTACCAAAGTCGTCGATGGCCACACCCACGCCCAGCGCGCGCAATGCGGCCAGCCGCGAGACCGGGTCTTCGCCGCTGTCCAGCAGGCCACTTTCGGTGACTTCCAGCAGCAGCTTTTCAGGCTGCACGCCCCCCTGCGCCAGCAGCTGTTCAACCACCCGCACAAAACCGGGGTCACGCAGGTCCATGGTGGAAATGTTCACCGCCAGGTGCAGGCTGCCCAGCTGATGGCGCAGCAGTTCGATGCCGGCCTTCAGCATGTAGCGCGTGACCGCGCCGATGCGGCCGGTGCGTTCGGCAAACGGGATGAAGTCGGCCGGCAACACCCAGCCGCGCTGCGGGTGGTTCCAGCGCACCAGGGCTTCAGCGCCCACCACCCGCTGCGTGCGCGCACACCACTTGGGTTGCAGGAAAGGCACCAGTTCGCAGTGGTCGATGGCGTGCTGCAATTCAGACAGCAAACTCAAGTGCGACAGCCGAGCGGCTTCAATCGACGGGTTGTAAACGCCCGCGGTGCTGTGCACGCGCTTGGCTTCAAACAAGGCCTGTTCTGCACGGCGCAGCAGTGCTTGCGGCGTTTCACCATGTTCAGGGCTGGCCGCCACGCCCACGGTCACACCCAGGTCCAACACATGGCCACGCCACTGTGTGGCGTGTTCCATCGCCACCTGCAGGGCCTGCGCACGCAGCAGTGCCGTGTCGCCCGGCTGCAGGTGCAGCAATGCGCCAAAAGTGCCACCGCCCAGGCGAGCCAGGTCGGCGGGTGCCGCCACTTGTGCCGTGGCCCTTTGCGCCGTCAGCAAGATGGCTTGGTCGCCGGCTTCAAAACCCAACAAGGCGTTGATGGATTTCAGCCGTTCGATGTCAAAACACACCATGGCCAGCCGCCGCGATTCGTTGCTGGCGCTGGCCACGGTGGGCGCCTGGTCGGCAATGAATCGCTCGCGTCGCGACAGGCCGGTCAGCACGTCGTAGTCCAGCGCATGCTGCAGTTCACGCTCGCGCTCTTGCACGCGGGACGCCATAAGGTTGAAGGCTGCACCGATGGCGTCCACTTCGTTGTCAGGACCTTCAGGCAGGCGCTGCCCGTAGTCACCCGCAGCAAAACGCCGCGCGGCCGCCGCCACCTGGCGCAGCGGCGCCACGACGCGGCGTGCCACCCAGATGCACAACACCGCAGCCAGCACCAAACCGGTGGCGGCCAGGGCCAGCAGGCTGGCCTGCTGTTGTTCCAGTTCTTGCGCCATGCGCGACAGGCGTTGGCTGGTCTTCTGTTGTTCGGTCTGGTTAACCGCCTGGGTAGCCTGGATGAGATTGCCCAGCGCCTGGTCGGTGACCTCGGTGACGGTCTTTTGTGCGGCGGCCAGCTCGTTGGCCTCGATCAACGTGGCCGTTTCTTGGTAGGCGTAGCGATAGTGCCGCAACAGCGTCTGGATGGTGCGGAAAGCGTCGTTGCTGGTGCCTCCTTCAACGACCTTGGCCAGTTCCGCCATCGCCAGGTCCAGCCGTTGGTTGGTGGTGGCTATCTGTTCGTAGGCCTGCACACGCGAACTGCGGGGTGTGGCCATCAGCACCTGCAGCCGACGTGCGGCGTCATGGGCGTGGTGGTTCACCTGCGACAAGCGTTCGATGCGCTGCAAGTCCACCGAAGCCAGGCGGTCGATGACTGCAAACCATTTGCGCTCTTGGTGCCAGGCCAGGCTGGTTGCGGCCAGCACCAGTGCCAGCAGGGCAGCGATGGCGATGACCAGGCTTTGCGAAGTGCTTTTAAACAAGGTGCGGCTACAGGGCGTGGCCAACAGGGCCACACCTTGGTATCGGGCGCTGGCAGCGCCAGCTTGAGTCTGCAGCGCTGCGCCGCGCCGCGCAGCACGGCGCCTCAAGCCCCGCAAATCAGCCGCGTGCGGCTTTGTCCACAGTTTGTGCGTCCACGCCCAGCCGCGTGGCTGCGTCCAGAATTTCTTGCCAGGTGGTGGCGTCCACCGGCACACCGTGCGCGCTGCGCCGCGCCAGCATCGCGCGCTCGGCGTCGCCCGACACCTGCACGGGCTCAAAACCTGCACGGGGCGGGCTGGCCTGCACCCAGTCGATAAAAGCCCGTGCTTCGGCCGCAAAACGTTCATGGGCGCCCAGCTTGTGCGGGTCCAGCAGCACACTGAACATGCCGTTGATGACACGCATCTTGCTGGTGTCAGTGGTGTGCTGCGTCAGGCCGCCGGCCAGCGCGCCGCCCAGCAATTCACACATCAGCGCCAGGCCGTAGCCCTTGTGTTCACCAAAGGTCAGCAGCGCGCCGAAGGGTGGCACCACGGTGTAGCGCGGATTGGTGGTGGGTTGGCCTTGGTCGTCGATCAGGTAGCCCGGCTCCACCGCTTCGCCCTTGTTGTGCGCGACGCGGGTTTTGCCTTGTGCGATGACGCTGGTGGCGAAGTCCAGAATCACCGGCGGCCGGCCCGGCAGTGGCACGCCGGCACAAAACGGGTTGGTGCCGAAGCGTGCATCGGCGCCGCCGTACGGCGCCACGATGCCGCGCGAGATGACGTTCACGAAGTGCAGCGACACCAGACCGGCGGCAGCCGCCTGTTCGGCCCACGCGCCGATGCGCCCCAGGTGGTGTGCATTTCCCAGGGCGACGATGCAGCTGCCGTGTTGCTGCGCGCGGTCGATACCCAGTTCCATCGCCTGCAGGCCCACCACCTGGCCGAAGCCGACATTGCCGTCCAGTCGCAGCAGCGCGCCGCCGTCCAGCACCGTGGTGATACTGGCGTTGGGTTTCAGGCTGCCTTCCAGGTACGCGCTGGTGTAACGCGGCAGCATGCCAATGCCGTGGGAGTCGTGGCCCATCAGGTTGGCCTGCACGAGATTGCCCACCACGGCTTCCACTTCGGCCGGGCTGCTGCCAAAACCCTGCACCAGCAGGCGCATGGCGTTTTTCAAAGCGGACAGGTTGAAGGTGTGGTCGGTGCTCATGGGGGCCTGCGGGGTGCGGTTCAAGGAAGTGGATGGGGGCGGGTTGTGCCCGGTGCCTCGGGTGTTTTCAGAGGTCGGGCTGGTAGCGGCGCCGCATCGCTTCGTCAGTTTCAGGCGCGGTTTCGATACCGGTGTGGTCCTTCAGCATCTGGCCCGCGGTGGGCAGGCAGCTGCGGTTTACCTGCGCGGCCGGCGACCACAGCTGCGAGCGCATCAACGCCTTGGCGCAGTGCAGGTAAGCGTCGCGCACGGTCACGCGCAGCACCAGCGTCGGTGCGCGTTTTTCGTTGGTGCAGCGGCCGATGTCGGCGGCGTCGACTGACAGCACCGCGTGGCCGTTGACACGCAGTGTTTCGTCCACGCCAGGTATCAGGAACAGCAGCCCGACCTCACCCTGCTCAACGATGTTTTCCAGCGAGTCCAGCCGGTTGTTGCCCGGCGCGTCGGGGATCAGCAGCGTGTGGGCGTCCAGCACCTGCACAAAGCCCGGGGCGCCGCCGCGCGGTGAAGCGTCCAGCGCGCTGGTGCTGTCAGCACGGCCGCCGCCGCTGGCCACCACCACAAAAGGCGACAGCGCGATGAAGCGCTGGCAGTGAACGTCCAGCGCCGAGAGTTGCTTCTTCACGGCCCTTTCCTGGGGCGCCGCGTACAGGCCACGAAGCTGGGCCCTTGTGGTGATGTGCATGGCCGCCAAGGCTACCGCACCTGGCGGGCCCCGTGCCTGCAAAACGCCCGTCTGCGCGCCACAATGCCGGCCTCCCCACCCTCACACCTGGAGTCACCACATGCTGAAGTTCTATTTCTCGCTGGCCCCCAACCCCATGAAAGTGGCGCTGTTCCTGGAAGAAAGCGGGTTGCCCTACGAAGCCCTGCCGGTGGACACGCGCAAAGGCGAACAGCACGGCGCCGCCTTCATGGCGTTGAACCCGAACGCCAAGGTGCCGGTGATCGTGGACGGCAGCACCACCGTGTTCGACAGCAGCGCCATCCTGCTGTACCTGGCTGAAAAGAGTGGCCAGTTCCTGCCCGACGCCGCCGACCGCGGTGCCCTTTTGTCGTGGTTGATGTTCACGGCATCGGGCATCGGCCCCTTCAGCGGCCAGGCCGTGCACTTCAAACACTATGCACCCGAGCCCGTGCCGTACGCCATCAACCGTTATGACTTCGAGGCCTGGCGCCACTGGAAGATTCTTGAAGCTCA
>JANNMQ010000051.1:0-4112 GCA_031398045.1 Rubrivivax sp. | reverse complement strand
AAACTGCACCCGCCGATCCACCCCGGCCCGACGCGCCGAAACCCGGCTGCGCTGCACCAGGTCGGGCACGATTTCCACGCCCAACCCGCTGGCGCCAAAGCGCTGCGCCGCGGCAATGACGATACGTCCGTCGCCGCTGCCCAGATCGATGACGTGGTCGTTGCGCTGCACGCCAGCCAACTGCAGGAGGGCCAGCGTGACGTTGTCGGGCGTTGTGATGAAAGGCACTTCTTCGCCCACCTGGGCCAGAAGCGGGGACGCCTGCAGCATCAAGGCCGCAAAAAATGAAGTCATCTGTGCACGCATCAGTGCCATGCTACCGGGGCCTTGCACCGGCACTGGGGCGTTGACAGCTGTTTGCGCAGCCAGCCGCCGCCGATCATGGGCCGTAGTAGGGCCCTGTTCAACGCACCAAACGCAGTTGCTTTCAGCGAGCATCAAAAGCCGCCCTGGTCACTAAACTTGAAACGAACACGCAGTGCTCCAGGACCCAGGGCCCCCATCACCACCGACCACCGACCAACGCACCGTGCAAGACTTTGCGCCCCACTTCCGCAGCGTGCAGGTGCTGTCCACCGACACCGCTCAGATGCAGGCTATCTACCGCCTGCGCTACGACGTGTATTGCCTAGAGCTCGCGTTCCTGCCACACACCCAGTACGCCGATCAGCAGGAATCTGACCAACACGACGCAACGGCTGCCCACTTTGCGGCCTTCAACCGCAATGATGAATTGGTGGGCTACGTAAGGCTGCTGCGTCCTGACGCACAACAGCAGCTGCCATTTCAGGCACATTGCCCTGATCGCTTGCCCGGCCAGCACATGCCACCTGCCGCCATGAGTGCCGAAATCAGCCGGCTGATGGTGCACAAAAGTTATCGGCGCCGCCGCGGCGACTTGTTGTCCGGCGTGACCGTGGCCGGGCACGAAGGGGGCGCGGCCCCCGACGAGCGGCGCAACCCGTCGCCGCAGATCATGCTGAGCCTGTACCGCGCCATGTTTGCGCACAGCCTGGACACCGGTTTGCGCTACTGGTTTGCGGCCATGGAAAGGCCGCTGGCGCGGGTGCTGGCCCAGATGGGTTTTGCATTCACGCCATTTGGCGCCGAGGGTGACTACTTCGGGCCCGTGGCACCTTATCTGGCCGACCTGCAACTGCTGCAACAACGGGTAGGCATTGCCAACCCTGAGCTGCTGCGCTGGCTGCAGTTGGGCCAACCTGCGACCTGGTGATGGGCGTTTGGCGCGCTGGGGCTGGCATGCGGTTGCTGCGCAAGGCCCTGTTGACCTTCGCGCGCCGCATGCCACCTGCCCGCCTGGCCGCAAGGTCCAGCCGTGGGGCGGTGCTGGCCGTGCAGCAAGCTGCACGGCACAGCGCCGCCTACCGCACGCTGCTGCTCGAAGCCGGCCTGCAACCCAGCACCGTGGGCCCCGCTACTCTGCTGAGCCGGCTGCCCGTGCTGACCAAGAACAACACTTTTGGACGCTTCAGCCTGGCCGAACTGTCGCGCCCGGTGCCGCCCACGGCGCTGGGCGACGTGCTGACCAGCTCGGGCCGCGGCGGCCCGCCTTTCGGTTTTCGGCTGACGACGCGGCAGCAGCATGAAGCTTCCTGGTTTGACATCGACCTCGGCCTGCAAGACGTTTTTGGCGTTGACGAAAGGCCCACTCTGCTGGTCAATTGCCTGCCCATGGGCGTGGTGTTCCGATCGCGCGCCGTTACCGTGGCCAATGTGAGCGTGCGTGAAGACATGGCTTGCGCCATCCTGCGCGACGTGGGACCGCGCTTTGCGCAAACGCTGCTGTGCACGGACCCCCTGTTCATCAGGCCGCTGCTGGCTGAAGGCCGACGCGCAGGGGTGGACTGGCAACAGTTACAGACCAGCGTCATCCTTGGCGAAGAGATGCTGGTGGAGTCACAGCGTGAATACATCGCCGCGCGCATGGGCATCACGCTGGACGAGGGCGGCACGCGGCTGGTGGGCAGTTCTTTTGGCGTCGGCGAACTGGGTTTGAACCTGTTATTCGAAACCAGAACCACGATTGCGTTGCGGCGCGCGCTGCGCGATCTGGGCACCGCACAGGAGTGGCTGGGGCTGCCCCCCAGCGACCGCGTGTTGCCTTCTGTTTTCTGCCACAACCCATTGCGTTGCCACATCGAGGTGCTGCACCCCGACAGCCAAGGCTATGGAGAGCTGTGTTTCACCCTGCTGGACCGCCAGGCAGTCATTCCGCTGCCGCGTTTTGCCACTGGCGACATGGGCCGGTTGCTGCCTGCAGACACCGTCAAAGCCCTCTGCCAAGCGCATGCGCTGCCTGCACCCTGGCTGCCTGTGGTGCTGGTGCGCGGCCGCATCAAAGACCGACCGCCGGGACAACCTTCTGTTGAACAGGTGAAGGACTGGATTTACACCGACCATGCCCTGGCCGACCTGCTCAGTGGCGCTTTCACAATTGAAACGGGCCCTAGCGACCAGGTGGTGTTGACACTGCAGCAGGGTGCCGACAGCGCAGGCATTGACCTTCGCCCCCCTTTGGAACCGCTGCTTGCCAAGGCTGCCCAAGCAGGGTTTCCAGGTTTATCCGTGAAATTTCGCACATCCTCGGCGCTTGGTTGGGGTGTGGGTTTGGACCACGAGCGAAAGTTCAACTACACATCGGTCGTCGATAGGTAGCTGGGCCCGCGTCGAGCTTCTTTACATCTGATAACGGTTACATGTTCGCGCCAGACCCAAAAAGTTTAAGGATCAAGCACTTAGGTGTGTTTCGGCTTATCGGCCCGGAAATTGCTTCGTTCTTTTCCAGCAGACCCTGTTTAAAACTCAAAACGCTCTTGGAGAAATTAATGATGAAAAAGTCCTTGTTGGCCTCGGCGGCCTCAGTCGTCGCCCTGTTGGCCTTCGGCGGAGCCACCCATGCAGCACCGGTGCCCAGCATTGCGGGCGGCGAGATCAAGTTCACTCTGGACAACTATGACTCGGCCACCACGCAGTACGGCAACACGCCCGGCACGGTGTGCCTGACGGTCGCCAGTTGCAATGCCGCCGCCGCCGCCCCTGCGCCCGGCAGTGTTGGTTCGGTGAGCCCCGGCGCTGACACGATGGGCCTGTTTTCCATCGCCACCATTTCCAACGTCACCACCGGCACCACGCTGTTCACCAAAGGTGCGCAGGGCTTTATCACCGGCATTTTCGGCAACCTGTCAGACCGCGCCGTCGAAGTGAGCTGTGGACTGCTGGGCTGCAGCACCTCCGCCGTGTCAAGCGGCGGCTTTTTTCAGATGTGGCTGAACGACTTTGACTACAACCCCACGCTGGGCCCGTTGGTAGGCCCCGGAAAAGACCTGAACGCGGGCCTGTACCCTGGCGTCACGGGCGGCACCTTGTTGCTCAGCGGTAACTTCAGCGCCGGCGCCGTACTGTTTGGTGACATGGTCTCCACCTACTTCACCCAGTACAACAACAACACCTTTGGCGGCAATGGCCAAGGTTTCCTGGACATCACAGGCGGCCTGTGGGCTACCCAGTTCAACACGAACGCGCTGACCAACGCCAACGGTGGCCAAAGCGACTTGTTTCTGACCAACACCTTCGACGATGTCAACGGCGCCGCCAGCAGCATCGGCTGGACCGTGAAGTCGGTAGCCCAGGTGTCGGCCTTCGCCATCCCTGAACCTTCGTCGGTCGCGTTGGCGGGCTTGGCGTTGCTCGGTATGGGCGCTGCCGTCAGGAGCCGTCGCAAGGCCTGACAGCGCTGCTGTTACGTTTTTTTGAATGCGGGCCCTCGGGCCCGCATTTTCTTTTTCGCTTCATTTACAAAAGAAAAGGCCCATCACGCGTCGTTTTTCAATCAGAATCAGAAATAGTTGTCGGGCGTGAAAAGCATCACGCTTTTGAAGTTCTGTAGTAGCTGAAACACGAAAAACCCCACCTCGGATCAGCGCGTTTGCGCGGCTGGTACCACTGGTGATTGACGAGAGACCAAGCGTGTCTTTTTCCCTGGCTGAAGCTCTGGCTTTGCCGATTTGCCTCCCTCTTTGGTGCGCCTGTTTGTTGCGGCGGGGCTCCTCCTTATGAGGCAACTGGCAGCGGCTTTGGCAACGTGCGGCTCC
>JANNMQ010000007.1:0-13602 GCA_031398045.1 Rubrivivax sp. | reverse complement strand
GTCCATCTGGGCGGCACCGGTGATCATGTTCTTGACGTAGTCGGCGTGGCCTGGGCAGTCGACGTGGGCGTAGTGGCGGTTCGCCGTTTCGTATTCCACGTGCGCGGTGTTGATGGTGATGCCGCGCGCCTTTTCCTCAGGCGCTGCGTCGATCTGGTCGTAGGCCTTGGCCTCGCCACCGAATTTGGCCGACAGCACCGTGGTGATGGCTGCCGTCAGCGTGGTTTTGCCGTGGTCGACGTGGCCGATCGTGCCGACGTTGACGTGCGGCTTGGTGCGTTCAAATTTACCTTTTGCCATTCTCAAATCTCCAAATAAAAGAGCGTTGCCAGTGAACTGTTTTAGGTTTCCGGAAGGCCGCTGATTCGCTTGCCACTGGCAGCACGCGCCAGCCCTCCGAAGACCAACCCATCAGCGCTTCATAGCGCCGACCTTACTTGCCACGCGCAGTGATGATGGCGTCGGCGACGTTTTTCGGCGCCTCGCTGTAGTGCTTGAATTCCATCGTGTAGGTGGCGCGGCCCTGAGACATCGAACGCAGTGTGGTGCTGTAGCCGAACATTTCCGACAGCGGCACTTCGGCCTTGATGACCTTGCCGCCGCCAGGCATGTCGTCCATGCCCTGCACCATGCCGCGACGTGAGCTCAGGTCGCCCATCACACCACCGGCGTAGTCTTCCGGCGTTTCCACTTCCACCGCCATCATCGGCTCCAGGATCACTGGCGAAGCCTTGCGGCAGCCGTCTTTGAAGCCCATCGATGCAGCCATCTTGAACGCGTTTTCGTTCGAGTCCACCTCGTGGTACGAACCGAAGGTCAGCGACACCTTCACGTCCACCACCGGGTAACCGGCCAGCACACCGTTGGGCAGCGTGTCTTCAATGCCCTTCCTGACGGCGGGTATGAATTCGCGCGGCACCACGCCGCCCTTGATGGCGTCGACGAATTCAAAGCCTTTGCCGGGCTCTTGCGGTTCGATTTTCAGCACCACGTGACCGTACTGGCCCTTGCCGCCCGATTGGCGAACGAACTTGCCTTCGACATCGGACACCATCTTGCGAATGGTCTCGCGGTAGGCCACCTGCGGCTTGCCCACGTTGGCTTCCACACCGAATTCGCGCTTCATGCGGTCAACGATGATTTCCAGGTGCAACTCGCCCATGCCGGAAATGATGGTCTGGCCACTTTCTTCGTCGGTCTTGACGCGGAATGACGGGTCTTCTTGCGCCAGGCGGCCCAAAGCAACGCCCATCTTTTCCTGGTCGGCTTTGGTCTTGGGTTCTACGGCCTGGCTGATCACAGGCTCGGGGAAGATCATCTTTTCCAGCGTGATGATGGCAGACGGGTCGCACAGCGTTTCGCCCGTGGTCACGTCTTTCAGGCCTACGCAGGCCGCGATGTCGCCAGCCAGAATTTCCTTGATTTCTTCGCGCTGGTTGGCGTGCATCTGCAGGATGCGGCCAATACGTTCTTTCTTGCCGCGAATCGGGTTGTAGACCGAATCGCCGCTCTTCAACACGCCCGAATAGACGCGCACAAACGTCAGCTGGCCGACGTAAGGATCCGTCATCAACTTAAACGCCAGCGCGGCGAATTTTTCTTCATCGGTACGGTGGCGCACAACCGGCTTGTCGTCATCGTCGGTGCCCGGCACGGGCGGAATGTCTGCCGGTGACGGCATGAACTCGATCACGCCGTCCAGCATGCGTTGCACGCCTTTGTTCTTGAATGCGGTGCCACAGAACATCGGCTGAATCTCAGCGGCGATGGTGCGCGTGCGGATGCCGGCCTTGATCTCTTCCTCGGTCAACTCGCCCGATTCCAGATACTTGTTCATCAGCGCTTCGCTGGCTTCGGCGGCGGCTTCCACCATGTTTTCGCGCCACTTCTGAGCGTCGGCCAACAAGTCGGCGGGGATCTCTTGGTAGTCGAACTTCATGCCCTGCGAGGCCTCGTCCCAGATGATGGCTTTCATCTTGATGAGGTCGATCACACCAGTGAAATTTTCTTCAGCACCAATGGGCACCACGATAGGCACCGGATTGGCCTTCAGGCGCACCTTCATCTGGTCATAGACCTTGAAGAAGTTGGCGCCGGTACGGTCCATCTTGTTGACAAAGGCCAGACGTGGCACCTTGTACTTGTTGGCCTGGCGCCAGACGGTTTCAGACTGCGGCTGCACGCCACCCACGGCGCAGTACACCATGCAGGCGCCGTCCAGCACACGCATCGAACGCTCAACTTCAATCGTGAAGTCGACGTGGCCCGGCGTGTCGATGATGTTGATGCGGTGCTCGGGATGGCTCAGGTCCATGCCCTTCCAGAAGCAGGTGGTGGCAGCGGACGTGATGGTGATGCCCCGCTCCTGCTCTTGTTCCATCCAGTCCATCGTGGCCGCGCCATCGTGCACTTCACCGATCTTGTGATTCACACCGGTGTAGTACAGGATGCGCTCGGTGGTGGTGGTCTTGCCGGCGTCAATGTGCGCGCTGATGCCGATGTTGCGGTAGCGCTCGATGGGGGTTTTGCGGGACATGGTGAAGTGCTCCAAATGCAGGGGCCGCCGACGGGTTAGTGATAACCCGTAATGGCGGCCAATAGTCGGCGCCTGTCGGCGTCTGTCGGCGTCGAGGTGGTTAGAAGCGGAAGTGGGAAAACGCCTTGTTGGCTTCTGCCATGCGGTGCACTTCGTCACGCTTCTTGACAGCACCGCCACGGCCCTCGGATGCTTCCAGCAGTTCGTTGGCCAGACGCGCGGCCATCGACTTTTCGCCACGCTTGCGCGCCGATTCTTTCAGCCAGCGCATGGCCAAAGCCTGACGGCGGACAGGACGAACTTCCACGGGAACTTGGTAGTTCGCACCGCCCACACGGCGGGACTTGACTTCGACCATGGGCTTGATGTTGTTCAGGGCGACCATGAAAACTTCAAGCGGGTCTTTGCCGATCTTGGTTTCCACCTGCTCCAGCGCGCCGTAAATGATGCGCTCGGCGATGGCCTTTTTGCCAGATTCCATGATCACGTTCATGAACTTGGACAAGTCCACAGAACCGAACTTGGGGTCGGGCAGGATTTCGCGTTTGGGTACTTCGCGACGACGTGGCATGGGATTCTTCCTTTTGAAAATTTCAGTTGGCGTCGGGTTGCCCCGTTCACCTCGACCAGCAACAGGCTGGTCACTTACTTGGCTTCACCCTTCGTAGAAGAAGGCATGAGAAGCCGTAGCCGGCGGGCCGCAGTGATTCCAAGTAGCGCAGCTGTACTCCAGTACAGCCAGCAACGCAGGGATCGATCCGGCCCGCGCGAACCTTAAAACACGGGCTTATCAGGCCTTCTTCGGGCGCTTGGCGCCATACTTCGAACGCGACTGCTTGCGGTCTTTCACGCCCTGCAGGTCGAGTGAACCACGTACGATGTGATAACGCACACCGGGCAGGTCCTTGACCCGGCCGCCGCGCACCAGCACCACACTGTGCTCCTGCAAATTGTGGCCTTCACCGCCGATGTACGAAATGATTTCGAACCCGTTGGTCAAGCGCACCTTGGCCACCTTGCGAAGCGCGGAGTTCGGCTTCTTCGGGGTGGTGGTGTACACCCGGGTGCAGACACCGCGCCGCTGGGGCGAATTCTGCATGGCGGGCGATTTCGATTTCGTGACTTCGACCTGACGGCCGTGGCGTACGAGCTGGTTGATGGTTGGCATGGGTAACTTGTTCCCGTTTGAAGCTACGCTGAAAGACGATTGGCACTTTTCGGGAAACCCAGCACAGGGACGCGGCACGAACCCCAAGAGAGAAACACCGCGGCACAAGGTGATGGAGCGGCCGGCCGGCGCAATATTCTTGCTAACCTGCATGCCCTGTAAACCATCGCCCTGACCCAGCGGCCGCCCAGTGTGCTGCGGTGTCCTGCTCACCCATCTGGGCAATCCGCAGCTTGACAGCCACCGAGAAGGTACCTGCGGCAACCGCGCAGCACAGCAAAGTTTGCCGAAAAGCCTTCCAGTATATGCGGTACTCGTTAAAGCGGCAACCAACAGTCTTGCCCAACGAGGTATGAGCCTGCAGCCAGGCGTGACTTTCCACTGCGGAGTGAGCCTGGCGAGTTCTGGAGCTCGGCAGTTTTGGGGCTGGCAGGCAGCCCACCAGCGGTGCGGGTCGATGATCGAAGCGATGGTGATCGATATGAACGAGGCGCAGGTGCGCACGCTGCCCTCAGATGCGCCAGGTTTTGGCTGGCACGCAGGCCATGGAATTTCGAACGTGTGCAGACCAACGCCGCCGGGCAGGTGGTGCTTAAGCTCAAGACAGCCTGGCGCGACGGCACCACCCCTTTGGTGCTGAGACGGGACCCATACAGTCCAGTGGACTGTTTGTGCCAGCCGAAGGGCCCCAGTGCTGCGAGGGCGCGGCCTGCAAGGTTGTCGCCGCTGGAGTTCATAAAGCGGCTGGCTGCGCTGGTGCCCAGGCCGAGGCTGCACCTGATCCGCTTCCACGGTGTCCTGGCGCCCGAGCGCAGTCAACCACCGTCGCTTCAGCGACCTGGCACCACGGGGCGCAGGGATCGGCTGCGTGTGAGGTATTGGGGACGGGCCAATGCAACCCAAACATCAGGGTTCACCCGTAGGCGGTCTTCGTGAAAAACGCATCTTGGCGGCACCGTCTGGATGCAGCACAAGATCACGGCGGTCGGGGCCTTGCAGCCTGTCGTGCCAAAGCCGTTTTGGCGCGAAACGCGTTGCAACGGCTCGTCCACGACGCATCAGTGCCAAGACTGAGCTGGGTCCGGGCACGACTGTGTTGCAGAATCAGCCTCGGGTCATGTTCGTCGTCCTCCTCAGTTTGCGTACGCCGTGCACAGCGCCTCGCCCCAACTGTCGATCGCCCAGACCAAACACCAGGCACCGCGTCCCAGGCCGCACCTGATCGAGCGGCCGCGGCTCGAACACCGGCTGAGCGACGCTGTCGCCAGCCAGCGGTTGACACTGGTGGTGGCGCCTGCGGGTTGGGGCAAGACCAGCGCGCTGTCGCGCCAATCGCCGCGTTGCCGCAGGGCCAGGTCTGCGCATGGATCACCGCCGACGCCGACGATGACCTTCATCGCTTCGTCTCCTGCCTGGGGGCTGCGCTCGAACCGCTGGACCTGACCTGGCGCGTGGCGCCGTCGGCGCTGCCGGTGCTGGCGCGCGACGAACGCGGCATCCGCTCGGTGATCGACGAAGTCGTCAACGCGATGGCGGGCCTGCAGGCCCCGCGCGGCCTGCTGGTGCTGGATGACATGCATCGCATTGTTGATGCCGACGTGCTGGCGCTGGTCTCGGGCCTGGTCGACCGGCTGCCGGCCTCGTGGGGCGTGGTGCTGGCCAGCCGCCATGAACCCGCAGGGCTGCCCTTGTCGCGCTGGCGTGCACGCGGCGAGCTGAGCGACCTGCGCCAAGGCGACCTGCAATTCGACGAGGCCGAAGTGGCGGCGCTGCTTGCGGCACGTGGACACGACGCGACGGGCGCGACCGAGTGGCTGCGCCGCACCGACGGCTGGGTGGCCGGCTTGCACCTGCTGCTGTCATCAGCCAGGGCCGGCGCGCGCGAGAGCCTGACCTCGGGCCAGCGCCATGTGTTTGACTTCCTCGCCGACGAGGTGCTCGAGTCGATGTCGGGCGCGATGCGGACCTTCCTGTTGCGCTGCTCGGTGCTGCCGGAACTGACCGTAGAGCGTTGTGCGCACGTCAGCGGCCTGCCCAACGCGCGTGCGCTGTTCGACCAGCTTGAGCGTGAAGAGCTGTTCGTGGCGCATCTGGAAGGCGCACAGACCACCCTGCGCTTGCACGACCTGTTCCGCGACTTCCTCGCCGACCGCCTGCAGCGCGATCACGCCGACGAATTGCCCGTGCTGCTGGTGCGCGCGGCCGAGCAAGAAACAGACGTGACCCGCGCTGTGCCGTGGCTGCTGCGTGCCGGTGAACCGACACGCGCGGCGCGCTTGCTGGCTGCGCGCGGGCCGGCGCTGGTGACCCAAGGCCTCATGCCCACGCTGGAGCGGCTGATCGAATCGATCCCCCCGGCCACTCTGCGCGAGCATCCCGAGGTGCATGCGCTGCACGGTCTGTGCGCCTATGTGATGTTCCGCTTCGAAGACACGGTGCAGCGCATGGACGCCGCCCTCGAAGCCTATGCACGCCTTGGCCGCAGTGACGAGGACGTGTTGGCGCGCATGTACCGTGCGGGCTGCCTGACCAACATCAATCGGTTCGACGAAGGGAGGCTGGAGATCGAGGCCGTGCTGGCCGCGCAGCACACCGGCAGCGTCGGCGCCCTGGCCGAGTATTTCGCCGCCTGGCTGTGCTGGGCACGCTTCGATCCCGTGGCCGTGGCGCCTCACTTTGCCAAGGCCATCGACCACCTGGAGGCAGCCCACAACCCTGCCGGTTGGGAGATGCTCTTTTTCCACTCGATGTTCTACGGGCTGCCGGGCATGGGGCCACCGCTGGCGCGCCTGGGGCAAGTGCTGGCCCGTTTGACCGGCGAGCGCCCCAGCCTGCAGCGCGTCGCGCTCATGCACCAGCGCACTGTGCAAGCGCTGGGCCAGGCGCGCGTGGCCGAGTCCGCCGAGTGGCTGGCGCGCGCCGATGCCGATTTGCGCTGGCTTGGCCAACCGCGTTCACTGCTGACCGAGAACCATCTGCTGCATCTGGTGATCGACGCCATCCGCGGCGACGCGCCCGCGTGTCGGGCCTTTGCCAAATCCATGCTCGAAGACTTCGAAGACTCCGGCGGCGGCAACAAGCTGTGCCACCGCGAATCGGCATGGGTTGGCGAAGGACGCGCCTATTGGACGCTGGGCCTGAACGACGAGCTGGTGCGCGTGACGCGCTGGCTGCGCGAGGGGCGCAACCCCTACGAATGGGCGCATGTCGATGCCGAGCAAAACATGCTGGAGGCGATGATCGCGCTCAACGACGGGCAGCCTGCTCAAGCCGAGGCCAAGCTCGCGCCGCAATTGGGGCCCATCGAGGACTTGCTGAACTTCCGCGCCACCACGGTGTACCTGCTCTGCGCCGAAGCCCAGCGCCGGCAAGGCAAGCTGGCCGCGGCTGCGCGCACGCTGGGCTGCTGGTTCGATCACGTGCGCGGCGGCGCGCCCGCCGGCGGTGCACTGCTGGTCGGCGCACCCGTGCTGCACGCGCTGGCCAAGGCTGACTGGGCCGGGCGCATCACGAGCGCGGATGCCGACTGCTTGCGGCGCCTGGGCGACACCGCCGCCGAGGCCCGAAGCGCACTGCACAAAACGGCCCTGGCCCCGGGCCCAATGCCTGCGCCCACCGGTTCTGCAGGCCTCACGGCGGCGCTGCAAGCAGGCTTGACCGAACGTGAGGCCGAGGTGCTGGCGCTGATTGCCGATGGCGACAGCAACAAGGTGATCGCGCGCAAGCTTGACTTGAGCCCCTTCACCGTCAAGCGCCACGTCGCCAACATCTTCGACAAACTGCAGCTCGAGTCGCGCACGCAGGCGGCGGGTTGGTGGCTGGCCAAGCAGGCGCGCTGAAGGAGCGCTGGGGGGGCGCTGAGGGGGCGCTGAAGAAGCGCCTGCATAACCGAAAAATTTACTGGCACACCGCGCCTGGCACCAACACCACCTGCTTGCCGCAGTGGGCCACGGCGGCCGCCGTGCGCACGCTGTCCACCACGCGCTCGACCAGGGCACGCACTTCACCGATGGCGGCACCGTCGTAGGCGATGATCTTCATCCGGTTCACCTCGCTGCCTGAGGCGGCGCCGTACTGGGTGGCCAGCAGGTGCCGATCAGCCAGCGCCAGGCCTTCGGCCACGGCGGCCCGCTGGCGCTGCAGCGCGGCTTTGTGCAGCTGCAGGATTTCGGTATCGCGCGCCACCATCAGCGGCCAGGCTTGGTTGGCGTAGGCCTCCCACTGGGCGCGACAGGCGCTTTCGCAGCCGATGTTCTCCCACTCCATGGCCGGCCGCTTCAGCGTCAGCGCCAGGGGCTTTTGGCGGACGCGGTGGGCGGCTTCTTCGGCCGTGGCCCAGATTGCCTGGGGTGCGCCCAGCCTGGCCATCTGCGCCTGGCTGTAGCCCTCGCCCGCGGCGGCCGCGGCACGCACGGCGGGCGCATCTTCCACCACGGCCAGGGCCGCGTTTTGGTAGCGCTTGTCCTGGTTCAGCGGCTGGGTCATGCGCTGCGACAGCGCCATCGCTTGCTGCGGCGACAGCTTGCGCAAGCGCTCTTGCACCTGTTGCGCGTAGGCCGGATCGCGCTGCATGCGTGACATGTCGATGCCGACGTCTGCCATGCCCGTGCCGAGATCTTCCACAACGGCGGCCGACTGCGCCCGCTCGCGCTCAATGGCCCCGGCATGCAAGCGCGCCAGCGCCTGATCACGGGCTTGCAGCTCGGCCTTCAGCGCCAGCAGGCCGGGGTGCACGAGCTGGCCCCCCTTGTCCACCCAACGGGTGGCCCCTTCGGCCGTGGCTGGAAGCTCGGGAATGCGGTTGAACAAGCTCAGCACCGAGCTGGGCGAGTCGGCCGCGTGGGTGCCGGTCAGGGCGGCCAGCGCCAGCGTGGCAGCGGCAAAGGTTTTGAAGCTGTTTTTCATGGCGGTTGCTCCATTTGTGGAAGTGATTCGATGCAGGGTGGGATGTCGCGGCCGCGGGCGGCGGGGCTGTCAGACAAGCCCAAGCTCGGTGTCGCTCGCGGCGGGCCCGTACTTGTCGCGCGGCGGCCAGGGGCGCACTGACCAATGCGGCCGCAAAACAAACGAAGAGCGCAAGCGGCCCGGCGCCAGCGCACCATTGCCCACGCCCAGCGCATAGTCGACATACAGCTTGATGACTTCTTCGCGCTGCACCTGCTGGGCCGCCGGGTGCGCCAGGCAGGCCTGCTCCCAGGTGCGCACACGCGCATAACGGGCTTCGTCAGGCAGTTCGAAGTTTTCGTAGTAGCCCAGGCACCAAAAGCGCATGAACAGCGGTGTGAACACCGCCTCGGCCCAGCCGTAGTGCTGCCACAGCCAGGGTGCAGCGGCGCCGGCCATGCCATGCGCACCCGGGCCATCGAAGCGGCAGAGCACCTCGTCCAGCCGTGCGTACTGCGCCAGCAGGGCCTGGCGCAGGGCCTCGCGACGGGCCGGTTCGCGGTTCATCAGCAGCCGGTACCCGGCATCGCCGAAGTCCCGCTCGTGGCTGACGAGCAGGTTTTCCACGGCGTGCCGCAAGGGGTCGGCCTGGGCCACCGGATGGCGCGTGAACCGGCCCTCGAAGTAACGCAGGATGACCAGGCTTTCGCGCAGCACGGTGCCGTCAGGCAGTTGCAGGATCGGCAGCGCGGTGCTGCCGCCGCTGAGCGCCAACAATTCGGGCGCACGCGGCTGCGTGATGTCGACCGCCTTGAATTCAACCTGGTTGCGGCAGCCCTTGAGTTCGAGCAAGATCTCCAGCCGCTGTGAAAACGGGCAGACGGGAATGTGATGGACGATGTTCATGCTGCAGTCCTTGGATGGGTAGAGTGGGGTTTGGCGCGACACCGCGATCAGCGGCCTCCCGCGGCACGCGGGGGCAGCGTCTGCAGGTACACATGCAGGCCACGCAGGTCCACGTCGCTCATGTGGCCGAAGGCCTCAAAGGGCATCACGCCGATGGGGCTGCCGTCGGGCCGGCGCCCGCTGCGCATCATCTGCATGAAGGCCTGCACGTTGTCGTAATTCGGCAGCACGCTGCCCGCGCCGGGTGTGATGTTGGGCGCGGCGGGCCAGGCCGGTGGCCCGCCCGGAATCTTGCCGCCGGACAGCGTGGCGCCGTGGCAGCCCATGCACAGGTTGGCGACATAAGCACCGTGCTCGGCCGTAGCGCCCTCGGGCACGGGTTTTTGCGGTGGGCGCTGGTGGTCGATCTGGGCTGCTGCATCGGGGATGAGGCCGACGCCGTAGAGCACTTGAACGGGCAGCGGCAACTTGATCACCGCGGCGCCACCGGGCACGTCGGGCAGCTGCTTCAGGTAGGCCACCAGCGCGCCCAGATCGGCGTCGGTCAGGCGGTTGTAGTCCTCGCTGGGCATCGAGAAGAGCGGCTTGCCGCTCGGCTTCACGCCATGGCGCACAGCACGCACCCAGTCTTCGACGCGGTATTGCGCGGTGACCGAACCTGCGCCCGGCCCGATCTTCGGCCCCTGGAGCACGATGCCGCCATCGTCAGCGTAGCGGCGCCCCGCCGCTTCGAGGCCATGACAGTCGATGCAGGCGCGTGACTTGAACAGGTATTCACCGCGCGCGATGGTTGCGGCATCGGTGGGCACCGGCACGGCGGCCACGGCCACCTCCAGCGTGCGGTTTCGCTTCACTTCCCCAGCAAACATCGCCGCGGCGATGCCGCAGGCGGCGGTGGCAGCCAGGGCTGCCGCGGTCCACAGCAGGCGACGCATCCAGGTTTTCATGATCATCACTCCTTGTGTTGATGGCGCCTGAGCTCAGGCGTAGGCCACGAGACCGGGCACCTGCGGCACACCCAGGTGCGCTGCCAGGCGGCCCCAGCGTGTGGCGCTCATCTGTGCTTGCACCAGATCCAGCACGCCCCGGAAAGCCTCGGGCGGCATGCCCGACTGCATCGCACCGAGCATGTTTGCCAGTTCCTTGAAGTTCAGTGAGCTGGCCATCCAGCGCAAGACCACGGCCATCTCCGGCATCGGCACGCTGGCGAGCAGGCGCTCGTGCAGCGCGATCAGTTCGGCGTCGCTGAACAGGGCCCACAGCAAGGCCTGGTTCGAGGTCTCCTCGACATGCATGTGTTCGAAGTTCTCGGCGATGAACTGGGCCAAGTGGCGGTACAAGCGCAGCGCGGCGGCATCGTGTTTGTCATCGCGCGGGCCATCGCGCGGGTCATCGCGCAGGTCATTGCGCAAGCAGGCCTTGCGCAGCGCCTGCGCCTGCGCGTCGATCTCGTCGATCGTCACCAGATGTTCGTCGTGATCCTGGCTCAGGCGACGCTGGGCACCGGGCCGCCGCTGCTCGATGGCGGCATGGACAAAGGTGTTTTCGTGCGCGAGATGCGACCTCAGCATCGTCAGCAGCGCGCCCAACTGTTGCAGCGCGCCATCGGTCTCATTGGCGTCGTCGATGTCCATGCTGCCGATGCGCACCAGCGTGTCGGCCATGAATTGGCGCAAGGCCTTGTGGATCGTTGTGTACAGGTCCATGCGTGGCGGCTGGGCGGCGGCCGGCGTTGGGCGTGACGAGGCAACGCTCGTCACCGGGGTGGCTTTGAAGGTGGTGGTGTTCATGGTGTTGCTGTCCTTGGTAGAGCCCGACCGACGTGGCCGGGATGTCGCCACTGTGCCGATCGATGGCCAGCCAGACATCGCACCGATGGGCCATCCCGATGGCCCATGCCGTGCCGACGCCGGGCGCCGTGCGCAGCGTGTTTTGGTGCCTTGGAACCATGCTGCCGCGCCAGCCGCTGGCCCGCCGCCGCGAGGGACGCTGGCCCGTCGGAGTGATGCGCGGCGAGTGGGCGATTTCTAGAGTGACCCCGTCGCTCGGCAACCTGGCAGGCGACGCGGCCCCAGACCCGAGCCAGGTCACTCCCTCTTCAAGGATCAACACCATGCCCCCGACCTTCATTGCCCGCCGCCTCGCCTGTTTTGGCCTGGCCCTTTCGATGACCCTGGCAACCATGGTGCTGTTCAGCGGCTGCGGTGGCGGTGTCGGTGGCGGTGGCGGCGACGCCGCTGCGCCCAACGCTGTCCCGCCCACCAACAGCACCCGCTTCGAGGCCATAGCCAGCTCGGCCACAACCGCCAGCTTGGCATGGCAAGCGGTGGACAGCGCCACGGTGTGGAGCGTGGAGCGCCGCAGTGCCACGGGCGTGTGGCAGGCCGTGGGCAGCGTGGACGCGCGCCGCGGCGCCTTCCACGACCAAGGCCTGGCGGCGAAGACGGCCTACAGCTATCGCCTGGTCGCAGCGGGCCTGCCCTCGGTCGAGCACAGCGTGACCACGACTGACGAAATGCCGCTGGCCACCGCGCCTGGGGCCGCGCAAGGCGCCGCCTGGGCCAAGATCCTGGTCGATGGCGGCGGCGAGATGGTTTCGCCCGACGGCAGCGTCACCCTTGCGCTGCCGGCAGGCGCGTTGCCGGCAGGCAGCAGCGTGAGCGCCCAGCCGGTGAGCAACACCGCACCCGACGGCCAGGGCAGCGCGCTCAAGTTGCGCTTGCCCGCGCGGCCTGCGCTGCCGCTGCGGCTGACGCTGCGCTACGAGCAAGCCGAGGCCGATGCGGCCGATGCGATGCGCATCGCGGTGCAGCGGGCCGACGGCACCTGGATATCGCTGCCGCTGCTCGCCGCCGACGCCGCCGCGCGCACGCTGACGTCGGAGCTGCCGGCTGAGCTGCTGGCCGCGCCGGTTGCGCTACTGGCCGCGCCGGCTGATGGCCTGAAAGCGGCTGCCGAGGTCGCAGTCGATTTCACGATCGTGCGCTACATCGCCGTGCGACTTTCGCCACCGGCAGCGCGGGTGCAAGTGAAAAAAGGTCTGGCGCTGGTGCCCTACGCCCGTGTGCGCGGCTACTCGACGACGATCTCGCGCTGCAGCGAAGAAGGTGAGATCCAGCTGTGTTTTCCGATGCCCGTGCTCGAGACGCGTGAGATCCCTTTCACCAACGCCAAGGCTGGCTACGAGCGACTCTGGCTCGTCAATAACGTGCCCGGTGGTGGCGGTGCCTGGGGCATCGTCGCCGCCGATGGTGCGGTTGGCGCGCGTTACACCGCACCACCTCGTGTGCCGCAGCCGCGTTTTGCGCGTGTCGCTTTTGTCAGCCGCGACCTGGCCACCGGGCGCAGCGTGAAGTTGGTGTCGAACATCGAAATCTGGGACGAAGCATGGAGCGGGACGATGAACGCGATGCTGGGCCCCTCATCAGCCGGGACCACGTTGACCACGCGCGCCAACGTGAGTTGGACCCTGGACGAGGCCGTCAGCACCGCCACGCTGAAGGTCTATCGCGGCAGCGGCACGTTGAACACAGCGATCACCGACAACAACTGCACCGCCGGCGTGTTGCCCAATGACCAGCCGCTGTCAGCCGACACCAGGCTGGTTGCGCTGGAGGTCGACGAAAGCGCCCTGCCGATGACTTACAAGGCCAGGCTTATCACCTTCTGGGAGGCCACGGTGAGCGGCGCCTGCCCCAAAGGCCATGGCAGCGTGGGCACGCGAATGGCCGGTTACGGCTGGGAGGTGCAGGGCCATGTCAACGGCGATGGCCTTGTCATCGAAGGCGCCGCCACCGACCAGAATGGCGCGCAGATTGAATGGACGTTCACGCGCTGATGCAGCGGGTGCGCACGTCGTCGTACAACAGCGCTCACGCCGAAGAAGGTGGGCGCGGCAACGGCCCATCTCGCCGGGAAGCCTGACAACCGTACCGCGCCCTACACTGTGCCGATGAAGGTAGTGCCGCGTCAGTGTGGCACTGCTGGGACGCGTCCGTCCAGACTCCAACGCCGCAACCTTCGGTGCCCAGTGAACCCTTCGACCTCGCTTTTGCTGCCCGTCCCGTCTGCGCCCATGGTGGTTCTGGACACCAATGCAGTGCTGGAC
>JANNMQ010001116.1:0-2155 GCA_031398045.1 Rubrivivax sp. | reverse complement strand
GCCAACTCGATCAACATCATTGACGGCTTCAACGGCCTGGCCTCAATGTGTGTGGCCATCATGCTGGCCTCCGTCAGCTATGTCGCATTCCAGGTTGGCGATGTCGCCATCGGTACTTTGGCCCTGGCCGGCGTCGGCGCGGTGCTGGGATTTTTCGTCTGGAACTTTCCAGCTGGACTGATTTTTCTGGGCGACGGTGGCGCCTACTTTCTGGGTTTCTTTGTCGCCGAACTGTCGGTGCTGCTGCTGGTACGCAATTCGCAGGTCTCTCCGTTGTTTCCCCTGTTGGTGTGTGTATATCCCATCATAGAGACGCTCTTTTCGATCTACCGACGACGGGTCCTGCGCTCGACGCCGCCCAGCATGCCCGACGGCATCCACCTGCATTCGCTGATCTACCGCCGCGTGCTGCGCTGGGCCGTCGGCGACCACAGCGCCAAGGCCCTGACCCGGCGGAATTCGATGACATCGCCTTACCTGTGGCTGCTGTGCATGTTGTCGGTGGTCCCCGCAACGTTGTTTTGGAGCAACGACTTGCTACTGGGCGCCTTTCTGTTGGTTTTCGCCCTGACTTACATCGCCCTGTACTGGCGCATCGTCCGCTTCCGCGCTCCGCGGGTGATGCACATGTTCAGGTCCAGCACCGTGAAACTTGATGAGCGCGATAATCGGAAGCGATGACTGACACTGACCTATACGCAGAGGCCGCCGAAGCGGCTGTTGAGCCAATCCCTGCGCTCTTCAACACCCTCCCCCTTGATCCCAAACTGCTGCGCGCAGTGGCCGATTCTGGCTACCTCGCGATGACGCCCATACAGGCCAAGGCGATCCCTATCGTTTTGGCAGGGCGCGACGTGATGGGTGCGGCGCAGACCGGCACCGGCAAGACGGCGGCATTCACCATTCCGCTGCTGCAGAAGATGCTGCGCCACGAAAACGCCAGCATGTCGCCAGCGCGCCACCCGGTGCGCGCATTGGTGCTGGCGCCCACGCGCGAGCTGGCCGACCAGGTGGCAGACAACGTCAAGAAGTACGCCCAGCATTCGCAGCTGCGGTCTGCGGTGGTGTTTGGCGGCATCGACATGAAACCGCAAACACTGCAGCTGAAGGCTGGCGTGGAAGTGCTGATTGCCACGCCTGGGCGTCTGCTGGACCACATCGAAGCCAAAAACGCGGTGCTTAACCAAGTGGAATATGTGGTGCTGGATGAGGCCGACCGCATGCTGGACATCGGTTTCCTGCCCGACCTGCAGCGCATCCTGGCCTACCTGCCCAAACAGCGGCAGACGTTGCTGTTTTCGGCCACCTTTTCGCCAGAGATCAGGAAACTGGCCTCCAGCTACTTGCAAGACCCTGTGCTGGTTGAAGTGGCGCGCCCGAACGCCACGGCCACCAATGTGGAGCAGCGTTTTTACAGCGTCACCGACGATGACAAACGCGCGGTGGTGCGGCAATTGCTGAAGCAGCGCGCGCTGTCGCAGGCCATCATCTTCGTCAACAGCAAGCTGGGTGCGGCGCGCCTGGCGCGGTCTTTTGAACGTGATGGTTTGCGCACGCAAGCGCTGCATGGCGACAAGAGCCAGGACGAGCGGCTGAAGGCACTGGCGGCGTTCAAGGCCGGTGAAGTGGACCTGCTGGTGGCCACCGACGTGGCTGCGCGCGGCCTGGACATTGTTGATCTGCCGGCGGTGTTCAACTTTGACGTGCCCTTCAACGCCGAAGACTACGTGCACCGCATCGGCCGCACCGGCCGTGCGGGCGCTTCGGGCCTGGCGGTGACGCTGGTGACGCGTGACGACATCCGGTTGGTGTCCGACATCGAAAAGCTCATCAAGAAGATACTGGAGATCGAAGCCATCGAGTTGGAAGACGAGCGTCCGCGGCGCGCACCGCGCCGTGACGACGAAAGTCGTTCTGAGCGCGGTGATCGCAGCGAAGGGGACCTGGGCCGTGTGCCGGTGGCTGCCAGCGCGGTGGCTGGTGCAGCGCCGAGATCAAGTGCAGGCACTGGTTATTCCACCCCACGGCCGACATACCGGGCAGTGCCGCGCGACCCGTTTTTTGACCGCCCTTATGAACCCAGCGCCAGCGCCGACGGTGCCGCCTGGGAACGCAGCGTGAAGACGGTCGCTCAAGCGCCCGGCCCGGGTGCCGC
>JANNMQ010001098.1:0-3545 GCA_031398045.1 Rubrivivax sp. | reverse complement strand
CATCAGGTCGGGCATGGTGGGCTCCGGGAGGGGTGGCGGTGCTTTTGCGTTCGCTCAGACCTGCGTTCAGGCAACGAGCTTGCGCGTCAGCGTGGCGGTGCGGCCATCGGGAGCGCGCAGTGTGATCTGCAGGTTGCCGCCGAAGCGCCCGCGCAGCGCCAGCGCGATGCCGTTGGCAGGGCTGCGTGTGCGGCGCACCGGCAGGGGCTGCGGGTCGGCCAGCAGGTCTTCAGCCGGCCCCAGCAGGGCCAGGCTGGGCAGCGCCACACGCAGCGTGACGGGCGGCGGCGCCAGACCCTCAAAGCCCGGCGCAGCAGCCGCGCGCCATTGCAGCAGCAGTTCGTAGGCGCCGGCAGAGGTGTTGGTGAACAGCGCCGACGTTCTGAAGCTGGCCAGGAAACCCCGGGGCAGTCGTTTTTGCGAAGTGAACGACAGGATGTCGGGGGCCGGCAGCGGCAGCCCGGCAGCTATGGCCAACAGCTGTTCGGTGGCGCGGCCCAGTGGGTCGGTGAGCAGCCAGCGCAATTTCAGCTTCGTGGTGGCGTCAGGCCGCGCAAATTGCAGCTTCAGCGCTAGGCTGCCGGCGGGGCCGGCTGTGCGCCACAAGCCCGTCGTGCCCGGCGCGGGTGGGCTGGCGGGCAGCAGGTGCAAGTGGTCGGCGTCGGCGGCAGCGCCGGTAGCCGGGTGCGACCACAGCACGCGGCTGCTGCCGTCAGCTGCTTCGGCCACCACGTCCACACGCAGGCGGTGCGGGCCCAGCGGTGTCGGGGCCAGCGGCGCGGTGGTGCTGCTTTCGGCCACCAGCGCCAACAGGTCGACGCCACCGGGCCAGGCAGCCAGCAACGGTGCCAGGTCGGGTGGCGTGGCCGGTGGCACCAGAACCTCCCGCAGCGCGCTGGGCAGCGAACGGGCGCCGTAGAGGCCGCGCGGGGGGTCGTCGGCGGCCCAGGCCACGGCGCGGTAGTACACCCGCTTCCATGATCCGGGCACCGCATCACGGCCGGTGACGCGGCCGATCGCTTGCTCAAAACCATCAGCGGCCAGCGTGGCCGCGCTGACGCTGTAGCCGCCACCGCTGCCGGAGATGCGCGCCAGCGGCGGGCCCATCATGTCCAGTTCCAGCGTCGCCTCGGGCACACGCACGCGGTGCAGTTCGATGCGTGCCACGCGCGGCCCGGGTTTGCTGCGCATCGTGATGGCGGCACGGTAAGCGGCCGGCGCCACGCCACCGTCCAGCACCCGCGACACTTCCAGGTCGGGCGGCAGCGGCTGCACCACCTGCGGCGCGGCGTAAGCTACTGCGCGGCGGCGCAAGGCCGGATCGGCCGTGGTGGGCCAGTCGGATTCGATGTTGCCAGCGCTGACTGCGATCACCATGTACAGATGGATTTCCTTGCTGCCGCGCGGCAGGCTGACCTGCATCGAAGTGCCGGCCACCGGCTCGGCATTCACGCGTGTGAACGACCGGCGCTCGGGGTTGGCAGCAAAGGCGTCGCGCAGCGCGGCCAGGCGCTGGGCCAAGGTCAGGTGTTTGCCCGGTGCGGGCAGACCGCGGTCGGCGCGCAGTTTGGCTTCGGTGGTGGTGTAGGCAAAGTAGCCCGTCGCACCGGGCGCTGCGGGCCAGCTGAGGCGGGCGTGGTGCAGGCCGCTGGCGTCGGCCATGCTGGTCAGCAGCACGTCTTCGTGTTCGATGTTCAGCACCGGCGGCCGCGGGTCTGCCGTGCTGCCGATGGCCGGCGCCGCGCTCCACGGTCCGACCCGCTGCGGTGCGCGGTTTTCCACGGCGCGCGCCCACAGCGCCAGGCCGATGCGCGGCGCGGCGTTGAAGTCCAGCCGCAGGCCGTTGATGCGCAGCCGGTAGCGGCGTGGGCCGGCGGGTGTGGGTGGTGCGGCTTGCAGCGTCTGGCCGTCGAAAGACACGTACGACAGCGTGGTGCCTATGCTGGCCACGCCGCTGCTGGGCACGCCCAGGGCAGCACCGCCGTGCTGCACGCGTATCAGCGGCGCCGGTGCGCCGGCCAGCGTGGTGGCCAGACCGGCGGGCACACTCAGGTCGGCGGGGCCGTCACCCAGCCGCGTTTGTGCATACAGACGCCCCACAAATTCAAACCGCGCCGGGCTGCGTGCGGCCCAGTCCCAGCTGAATTCAATCAGCAATTCAGCCGCGCACAGGCCGCTGGCGGCGGCTGTGACTTCCAGCCGCGCCGAGACGATGGTGACGCGTTTGGGTGGTGGCTCCATGATGGACAGCGGCACCACGGCCCAGCCGCTCCACAGACCTATCAGGTCCTGATGCGCCACGGCGTGGTTCAGCACATTGGGCTGTGCCGTGCTGTCCAGCGCATAACGGTCGTCCAGTGCCGCCAGGCGCTGCACTTCGGGTGCATCGACGTAACCACTGGCGCTGATGGGCTGCAGTGCGTTGTCGTTGGGGCGCAGGTCCATCAACGGCACCACGCCAGAGGCTGGTGAGATGCCGGCGCGCAAAAAAGCATAACTGCCCACACGCACGGCCAAAGCGTCGCTGGGTTTGTCCCAAGTGGCGCGGATGACGGGCATCCACGGTGCGTCGGTGGCGGCAGGTGAGCGCAGGCCGTCGCTGATGGTCAGCAGATTCGATGGCGCGGGCGGGTCTTGCGCCAGCGCGGGCGCCAACACGATGGCCGCCAGGTCCAGCGGTGCCGATGCGTGGTCCAGACCCTTTTCCCAGCGCGCGGTGACCATGTAGTCCCAGTCGCTGCGGTTCGGGTCACCAAACAGGCTGATGGCGCCCAGGTTGACGGTGGGGATGTCTTCGTCTTCGAAAGCCGTGCCGTAGCCGGTCAGCAATGACGCCAGCGGGTCGGTGCCAGCGCCAAAGAGCAGCGTGGCCAGCGGCTTTTGTTCGGCCGTCACCGGCTCACCGCCTGGGGTGCTGGAAGGCAACAGGTGGTTGATTTGGAACCCCGCGTGCTGCGCCGGACGCAGCGTGGTCACCATCTTGTGCAGGGGCCCCAGCATTTCGGTGTCGACCAGCTTCAGCATGGCCTTGGGGTCGGCCAGTTGCCACGGCGGCGCAGCAAAACCGGCTGCGGGTTGTGGCAGCCAACCGTAAAACGGTGCACCACGGCGAAAGCGGTCCAGTGCGGCGTCGCGCGGATGGCCCAGTGCGCCGGTCAGGCCCTGGGGTGCGTCCAGCGCAAACACGCCGTTGAAGCGGCCGTCCACCGGTAGCCCCACCACTTCCACCAGCTGCCAGCGGCTGTCGTCCTGTGCGCCGTTGGAAAAACCCACCAAGCCGCTGACGTTGCAGCCCGCCGACATCAACAAACAGCTGATGCGCGGCCCGGCAAACCGCACGTTGCTGCTGCCCGCAGCGGGGCGCAGAAAACTGCCCACCAGCGTGCTCGACAAAGGCGCGCCGCTGTAGGCGATGACCAGGCCATTGGCTGCCGGGCAAGTGAAGTTGAAGTAGAAACACTGATGAAATATTGTTCATCAAAATGGTAGTAGAATTGTCCTTTTAATTGTCCATCTTTTGGAATAAAATAAAAATATCAGATGTT
>JANNMQ010001025.1:0-11166 GCA_031398045.1 Rubrivivax sp. | reverse complement strand
GCAGTTCCAGAAGAAGGTGTGGTTCCAGATCTGCGCGGCGTTGTTGTAGATGCCGCCTGACGATTTGCGCACGATGTCTTCAAGCGCCATGTTCTCGAAGTCGGTGCCCTTTTGCAGGTTGTTCAGGTTCACCACATAGGCGTTGTGGTGCTTGCCGTGGTGAAACTCCAGCGTTTCGCGGCTGTAGTGTGGCGCCAAGGCGTCGATGGCAAAAGGCAGTGCGGGCAGGGTGTGTTCCATGGCCAATATCCTCGTTGTGTGTGGCAGTTGTGCGTTGGGGTGGTGGGTGGTTGTGGGTGCCTGGGCACCCTGCGTTGTTCTCAGCGCAAGCCTGAACGACGCATAGGAGACTCGCCGCATTGTAGGCAGCGGCCTTTACGGCGTTGGCGGCAGGGGTTCCACAGCTTTCACTTCGGCCAGCGCGCGCCCATCAGCCCACACGGCGCGCACCATTTGCCCGGCTTGCAGAGCCTGGGCCGACACCACGGGCTGGCCGGCGTCGGTTTCCACCCAGGCATAGCCGCGTTGCAACACACGCCGCGGGTCATGGGCTTGCAGTGCCTGGGCCGCGGCGGCCAGCCTGAACTGCTGACGCGACAGCAGGCCTTGCAGCGCCCGTTCACCGCGCTGGGCCAGGCGCTGCAGATGTTGAACCTGCTGTACGCAGCCGGCGCTCAGGGCGCGTTGGCGGCGCCGGCCCAAATCGTCTATTCGTTGCCGCTGTTGCAGCAGCACACGCGCAGGCTGGCCCAGGCGGGTGGCCGCGTGGTCCAGCCGCTGCGCCTGCACCTGCAACGCACGCAGCAGCCCGCGTGCCAGCGCGCGCTGCTGGCTGGCCAGCGCAGCCAATGCATCGGCTTGCGCGGGCGCTGCCAGCTCGGCGGCCGCCGTGGGCGTGGGCGCGCGCAGGTCAGCCGCCAGGTCGGCCAGGCTGATGTCGGTTTCATGCCCGACACCACACACCACCGGTATCGGGCTGGCTGCCACCGCACGCACCACCCGTTCGTCATTGAAGGCCCACAGGTCTTCCAACGAACCTCCACCGCGCACCAGCAACAGCGTGTCCACCTCGGCCCGCTGCGCCGCCAGTTGCAGCGCCTGCACCAGCGCCGCTGGTGCCTCGGCACCCTGCACCAGGCTGGGGTAGACCACCACCCGCACCTGGGGTGCGCGGCGTTGCAGCGCGCTGATAACGTCGGCCAGCGCCGCTGCGCCCAATGAGGTGACCACCCCCAAAGCCCGCGGAAACGCGGCTATCGCACGCTTGCGGCCGGCATCAAAAAAGCCCAGGGCGGCCAACTTGGCGCGCCGGCGCAAAAACTCTTCATACAGCGTGCCGCTGCCCACGCGCTGCATGGCTTCCACCACCATCTGCAGTTCGCCCCGGGCTTCGAACACACCCAGCCGACCGCGCAGTTCCACCTGGTGGCCATCGGCAGGGGCAAAGTCCACCAGGCTCGCCGCACGTCTGAACATCGCGCAGCGCAGCAGGGCCTGCGCACCGTCAGCGTCTTTCAACGAAAAGTAACAATGCCCGCTGGCTGCACGGGTGAATCCTGACAATTCACCCCGCACGGCCAGCGCGCCAAAACGCGCGGCCAAGGCGTCGCTGGTGGCCAACAGCAGGGCGGCCACGCCCCAAGCACCACGGCCCGGCAAGGCCGTTGGGGCTTCATGCATGGGAATCACCAGCATTGCCGCGGGCCGAGAAGTCCACAGCCGCGCCAATGCTGGTTTTTGACAGCAAAACGGCCACTGCAGGCTTGCCAGCTGCGGCCAAAGCCTTGAATGCCTGAGCAAAAAAACTGCCAATGGCCACCGGCCGGCTGGCTGGCTGGCCATCAAACGCCGCATTCAAAGCCGCAATTGACGGCTTACCCACAAGCTTATCCACTGCACATCCCGGGCCGGCAGCGGCATGCTGCCAACCCATCGAACGAAGGTTTCAAGAAGGGCCTGCCCAGTCACAAGCCGGGCCGGGAGCCGACGGGTTCGGGACATAATCCGCCCGCTCGCAGGGGCACAGGACACATTTTCGTTACAACTTGGCCTGGCGGTTGCCACGGCACGGCGCCGCCAGTGAGCCCTGAACCCGGGTGCGGCAATTTTTTTGGCCGTGCGCAAACCAGTGCCGTATTCCAGACCTGCATGCCAGACCTGCATGCCAGACCCGCATGCCCGTAGCCATTCATCGAGAGAACAGCATTGTTTTCAATCATACAAGCGGCCGGTTGGCCCATTTGGCCCTTGATTTTGTGTTCCGTGGTGGCGCTGGCGCTGATCATCGAGCGCCTGTACCACCTGCGTCCCAACCTGGTGGCACCGCCGAAATTGCTGGACGAAGTGGTGGGTGTCACCCGCTCCACCCTGCCCTCGGCCGATGTGGTGAACAAGCTGGCCGAGAACTCGGTGATGGGCGAGGTGTTGGCCGCCGGCTTGCGTGCTGTCATCGTGGAGCCGCGCATTTCAGAACAGTCGTTGCGCCAGTCGTTTGAAAACGCCGGCCGCGCCGCCATTCACCGGCTGGAGCGTTATCTCAACACCTTGGGCACCATTGCGGCGGCTGCACCCTTGCTGGGCCTGTTTGGCACCGTGGTGGGCATGATCGAGATATTCGGCTCGCAGGCGCCGTTAGGCGGTGGCAATCCGCAGCAGCTGGCGCACGGCATTTCGATTGCGCTGTACAACACCGCCTTCGGGTTGATGATCGCCATACCGGCGCTGATGTTCTACCGCTACTTCCGCGGTTTGGTGGACAGCTTCCAGCTGAACCTGGAACTGGCGGCCGAACGCATGGTGCCGCACCTGATGCGCTTTGCGGTGCGCACCGCGGGCCAGTGACCGGAATCCCGATGAACCACAGCTTGCAGGAGCGCCCATGAAGTTCAGCCGCAGGCACATGGAAGAGCCCGAGATCAACCTGATACCGTTCATCGACGTGCTGCTGGTGGTGTTGATCTTCCTGATGTTGTCCACCACCTATTCGCGCTTCACCGAACTGCAGGTCAACCTGCCGAGCGCGAATGCCGACAAACTGCGCGAACGCCCGGGCGAGATCATCGTGGCCGTATCCAGCGATGGGCGTTATGTGGTCAACAAACGTGCGGTTGACGGTCGCAGCGTTGAGCTGCTCAGTGCCGAACTGGCCGCAGCGGCGGCCGGCAAACCCGACACGGTGATCATCATTTCTGCCGATGCACTGGCGGCCCACCAGTCGGTGATCAACGTGCTGGACGCCGCCCGCCGGGCGGGCCTGCAGCGCCTGACCTTCGCTGCCCAGGGCGGCGACGGCGCGACCAAATAAAGGCATGCACAGCGGCCGGACCCCAGCCGTGCCGCATAAGACCGCACGGCGACTTTCACCAGCGTCAACGCGGGAACCGTGAACTCAAGCTGGCGGCACAGGACGGAAGCCTTGCTGCAGCGTCACTGGTGGCTGCCACGGCCAACGCTGTTGGCACGCACCCTGCAGCCGCTGTCGCTGCTGTACCGTGCTCTGGGCTTCTTACACCGCCTGGCCAACCCTCCACAGCGCGCGCCAGTGCCGGTGCTGGTGGTGGGCAATGTGGTGGCCGGTGGCGCAGGCAAAACCCCGGCCGTGCTGGCGGTTTTGGGGCTGCTGCTGGCCGCCGGACACCGACCGGCCGTGCTGTCCCGGGGCTATGGCCGCAAGGGCCACCACGCACATCTCGTCACTGCCAATGACTCAACCGCCCTGGCCGGCGACGAGCCCCTGCTCATCCACCGCCGCAGCGGCGTGCCCGTGTGGGTGGGTGCCAACCGCCTGGCGCTGGCCCGGCGCGCCTGCGCACAGGACCCCGGCATCGACGTGCTGGTCTGTGACGACGGCTTGCAGCACCACCGCCTGGCGCGCAACGTCAACCTGGTGGTGTTTGACGAGCGGGGTCTGGGCAACGGCCTGCTGCTGCCCGCGGGCCCACTGCGCCAGGCATGGCCCGGCAGCACCCACAGCGTGCCCAGCCGCGTGCTCTACAACGCAGCGTCGCCCAGCACTCCCGTGCCAGGCATGCTGGCCCAGCGCAGCCTGCACAGCGCCTGGCCGCTGCAGGCCTGGTGGGCCCGCGACGAGAGCAAGGCAGTGCCGCTGACGCATCTGCAGGGCCGCCCGTTGACGGCTGCTGCAGGCCTGGCAGCGCCCGAGAAGTTCTTTTCGATGCTGGAGGCCGCTGGCCTGCAGATCACCCGCTTGCCGCTGCCCGACCATTACCCATTTGATACAGCGCCCTGGCCAGCGGGCACCACCGACGTGGTGGTGACCGAAAAAGACGCGATCAAACTGCGTCCGCAAAACAAGCGCGGCGTCGCCGACGACGTTGTGGTCTGGGTGGTGCCGCTAGACTTCAAAATTCCTGACCCCCTGGGCCGCGAGTTGCTGGCCCTGCTGTTTGCAAAGCCCACACCGCCATGAACCTGGACCACCGCCTGATTGAACTGTTGCTGTGCCCGCTGTGCAAAGGCCCGCTGCAACTGCGGCGAGATGAAGACCTGCGTCCGCGAGACCTGGTGTGCCCGGCTGACCGCCTGGCATTCCCCATTCGCGACGGCATGCCGGTGATGATGGAAAGCGAAGCCCTGCCGCTGCACACGCCGGTCGAGTCCAGCACCCACGGATCGTATTGACCGCCCGTATTGACCACCCATACTGACCGCCTGCCGTGGCTGCGCAACTGCCCTTCACCGTGTTGATACCGGCCCGCCTGGCGTCCACCCGGCTGCCCGACAAACCACTGGCCGACATCGCGGGCAAACCCATGGTGGTGCAGGTGGCCCTGCGCGCCGCGCAAAGCGGCGCGGCGCAGGTCTGGGTGGCCTGCGACGACCCACGCATCGCGCAGGCCTGCAACCAACACGGCGTGCAGTCGGTGATGACCGGCAGCCACCATCTCAGCGGCAGCGACCGTCTGGCCGAAGCCTGTGAACGGCTGGGCTTGCAAGGTGATGACGTGGTGGTGAACGTGCAAGGCGACGAGCCGCTGATCGACCCCGCGCTGGTCAGGCGTGTGGCCGAACTGCTGGCTGAACGTGAAGACTGCGTGATGAGCACGGCTGCACACCCGGTGGCCGACATGGCCGAATACCTGAACACCAACGTGGTGAAAGTGGTGCTGGACGCCAGCCAGCGCGCGCTGTATTTCAGCCGCGCATCCATTCCCTGGTGGCGCGACGGCCACAGCCACGGCGTGCAGCAACTGCCCGAGCCCGCACCGCTGCGCCACTTGGGGCTGTATGCCTACCGTGCCGGCTTCTTGCGCAAATTTCCGCGCCTACCGCCAGCAGCGCTGGAAAGCTGCGAGGCGCTGGAACAACTGCGGGTGCTGTGGCACGGCCACCGCATCGTGGTGCATGTGCAGCCCCATGGTCCGGGACCGGGTGTAGACACCCCGGAGGACTTGGCTCGCGTGCGTGCGATGTTCGCCACCATGGCGCCCGAACCGGTCTGAAACGTTCCGTCCAGCAACCTGTTCCAGGGCTGCGGCGCTTGTCAGGAACGTGCAGACAAGCGCGTGCTATTCTCGTTTGGAGACAAGCGGTGGCCCTGGGCACACCAGGGCCGCTGGGCAGCATAAAACCACTATCAGAGGGACCTGATGAGACTCATCCTCCTGGGCGCACCTGGCGCCGGCAAGGGCACACAAGCCACGTTCATCTGCAAGCGTTACGGCATTCCTCAAATCTCCACCGGCGACATGCTGCGCGCTGCCGTCAAGGCCGGCACGCCGCTGGGCTTGCAGGCCAAACAAGTGATGGACTCGGGTGCGCTGGTCAACGACGACATCATCATTGGTCTGGTGAAAGAACGCATTGCACAGGCCGACTGTGCCAACGGCTTTTTGTTCGACGGGTTCCCACGCACCATCCCGCAAGCCGACGCGATGAAAGCCGCCGGCGTGAAGCTGGACCTGGTGCTTGAAATCGACGTGCCCGACGCCGCCATCATTGAACGCATGAGTGGGCGTCGTTCACACCCGGCGTCAGGTCGTACCTACCACGTGAAGTTCAACCCGCCCAAAGTGGCCGGGCAAGATGACGTGACTGGCGAGCCGCTGATCCAGCGCGATGACGACAAGGAAGAAACCGTGAAAAAACGACTTGATGTGTACCAAAATCAAACCCGGCCGTTGGTGGACTACTACTCGCAATGGGCCGCCGCAGACGCCGCCAAGGCACCGCGTTATGCACGTGTTAACGGCACTGGGTCTGTCGATGAAATTACTGCTCGTGTGATGAGCGCGGTGGGCGCCTGAAGCGCTTCAGCTGCCGATGAGTTCGAGGCGGCGTTCGATGCGCTCAATGCGGTCGGCCAACCGCTCCAGGCTGATTTGCTGGCGGGCGTCGGATTCATCACAGAAGGCAGGCTCACCCTTCACATGCACCATGGCTTGTTCCAAGCTGGACATGCGCTGCTTCATATCAAGCATGTCCTCCGCATTGCGATCCACACGACCCCTGATATGCCGCAAGTGTTCAAGGATGATGCTTTCGACGTTTTCAGTCATTACAACCTCCGGCGTTTAGTTTAGCCAATCACCCACCACAACAAAAGGACCCTGCCGCCATGGACATCGCCAACAAAGTCTTCATCGTCACCGGCGGCGCATCGGGCCTGGGCGAAGGCACCGCGCGCATGCTGGCGACCAATGGCGGCCGTGTGGTCGTCGCCGATTTGCAGGCCGACCGCGGAGAACAAGTGGCGGCCAGCATCGGTGGCAAATTTGTCAAATGCGACGTCAGCCAGGAAGCCGATGGCCAGGCGGCGGTAGCTGCCGCACTGGCGCTGGGCGCCTTGTTTGGCCTGGTGAACTGCGCCGGCATTGCGCCGGCCGTCAAAACCGTGGGCAAGGACGGCGCACACCCACTGGCCGTGTTCAGCAAGACCATCACCGTCAATCTGATCGGCAGCTTCAACATGATCCGCCTGGCTGCCGAAGCGATGGCCAAAAACACCCCCGAAAGCACGGGCGAGCGCGGTGTGCTGATCAGCACCGCCAGCGTGGCCGCCTACGACGGGCAGATGGGGCAAGCGGCTTACGCGGCCAGCAAGGGTGGCGTGGTGGGCATGACGCTGCCCATCGCCCGCGACCTGGCGCGCAACGGCATCCGCAACATGACCATTGCACCCGGCATCTTCGGCACCCCCATGCTGTTTGGCATGCCCAAAGAAGTGCAAGACGCTTTGGCCGCCGGTGTTCCCTTCCCCAGCCGCCTGGGCACGCCCGAGGACTATGCCAAGCTGGTCAAGCACATCATTGAAAACGAGATGCTCAATGGTGAGGTGATACGGCTGGATGGGGCGATACGGCTGGCGCCGAAGTGATGGGCCGAGTGGCACTGTAGCTACAGCAGCCAAACCCCAGGCAGAGCCTTCATGCCCCGGTCAAAGGTAGCGAGCTGATTGCACCCAGACAGCTGGGCCTTGATGCTGAGTAGGCAATCGGCAAAGTCTGCAGGGCCGAGCTCGAATGCATCGGTGGCCGAGCGCGCTGCGGCTGGCGATTCCAGCACCACGGTGCCGTGTGAGGACAGCGCTCGCAAAGCCTTGACGATGTCAATCCGGTTGTACGCATAGGCCCTGCCCAGCGTCCAGGCCAGTTCGACGAGCACCGTGTCGCTTACCCAGACTGAGATCGCGCTTTCTGCTGCCTGATCGAACAGCCTTTGCGCTTTCGCTGCCTGCGAGTGATCGTCCCTAACCAAGAGTCGCACCAGCACGTTGGTGTCGACTGCAATCACCGCCGTCCTATCGCCCGCTCAACAACGGCCTGAGTGACGGCAGCATCCAGTTCGGTCAGTGACCGTGTACCTTGTCCAGGTTGGGCCAGCAATCCAGACAATGAGGCCGAGCCTTTGGCCAGCAACTTCAACTGCAGTGTTCCGTCCTCGGTCAGCCGGATTTCAAGGCGGGAACCTGGCTCTATGCCCAGCTGATCCCGCAGTGGTTTGGGCAAGGTCACCTGCCCTTTATCACTAACTGTGGCGGTCGCGAACATGGCCAGTCCTTGGTGTACCAAACACAATGAGTATACAGAACAACGGATTTCAGTTTTTTGACTAAGCTTCCCACTGAGAATTGTGATTCCGATTCGCCTGGTGTGCTCAGTGAGACCCTCATGTTTGAGCCAGGGCAAAGACGGCGCTGTTGAGACGCGCCCCGTCCAACGCGCAGCACAGATGGAAGCGCCAGAGCTGCGCGTGCACGTGAAGGCTGTGGACATCTAGACAAGCGGCCGGCCTGTGGACAACGTGGGTACACGTTGCCCACCGCCCACCGCCTTGCCCACAGGCGAACGGCCGTTTCTGAGTGAATAAGAAATCAGAAACCAAACAGCCAAATGCAGTGCCAGGCGAGGGGAGAAAAGGTGTGCTGAGGACAGCGCTTCCGCCCAAGACGCACTGGTCCAGCCGGCCGATCACAGCGCCAGCAAAGGCGGCATCCTGGGCTTGACGCTGCCCATCGCCCGCTACCTGGCGCGCAATGGCATCTGCAACATGACCATTGCATCCGGCATCTTCGGCACCCCCATGCTGTTTGGCATGCCCAAAGAAGTGCAGAACGCACTGGCCGCCGGTGTGCCCTTCCCCAGCCGCCTGGGCACGCCCCGAGGACTATGCCAAGCTGGTCAAGCACATCATTGAAAACGAGATGCTCAATGGTGAGGTGATACGGCTGGATGGGGCGATACGTCTGGCGCCGAAGTGAGTGCAGCGCTGCAGCCGGCAGCTGTCTGGCCGTACTCCCAGCCGTCCGCTCGCACCGAGCGGCGTATCAGGTCGCGCTGAACGGAAATCCGCGGAAGTCGGGACCAAGCCCGCCGGCCACTGGCGCGCCGGCTCTTCAGACTAGCAAAAGGTGCACCAAAAAAAAGACCCGCCAGATTGGTGCCTGGCGGGTCTTTTTGTTTCCTTCCTGCCGCGCTCCTGTCGGGGCGAACCCCGACAGTTCCTGGAATCAGAACTTGTAGTTCGCTGCCAGGTACACGAAGCGCGCGCGGGGGTCGTACTGGGTGATGTCGTAACCAGCCTGGAACTGATTGCTCGCCGGCACGAAGATCGGCGGGTTCTTGTCAGCCAGGTTCTTCACCCCCAGCGCCAGCTTGACGTTCTTGATGCCCGTGAAAGACACATTAGCGTCGTAAATCGACTGGTTGGGCACGTAATGCGGCTCACCATCGATCTGCCGATCACCGGTGCGGTAGCCTCTGTAGTAGTTCTGCGCCAGCGTGAAGCTCCAGGCCGCGGTGGCCCAGGTGGCTGAGAGGCGATGCTTCCAGCGCAGAATAACTCCACCTTCGTCGGCGCCGAGCACTGGGTCGCCGTTGGCCTCGACCATCGTTCCAACCTTGCGCGAGATTGCACCGCTTGGGCTGGTCTGGTCGAACCGGGTCATGTAGGTACCGGCCAAGTTCGCTTCAAAGCGGCCGCCCATCAGCGGTTGACGGAAAGTCAAATCGACGTCGGCGCCTTCCACCGTGGCATCGCCCACGTTGGCCGAGATGGCGCGCACGAGGTCGATGTTGTTGCCAGCGTCGAGTGTGACCAGTCCGGCATAGGCCGCATCACCCGCACGGTAGCGGCTCACCACCTCCTGGGTTGAAGGGGTGGTGATGATGCCGCTGACCTTGATCTTCCATACGTCGACTGCCATGGTCAGCGAATCCAAGGGCTGCAACACCAGGCCCACCGAGTTCTGGCGCGAGGTCTCGGGCTTCAGCAAGGGGTTGCCGCCACTGACCAGCGGAACCTGGAGGTTGGTGTTGGCTGGGAACGCAGGATCGGTGAACTGCTCTGACGTACCGGTGGTTTGCGGCAGCCACAACTCCGACAGGGTAGGGGCACGGAAGCCGGTGCCCGTACTGGCACGGATCACAACCTGTTTGATTGGCTGCCAGCGCAGGCTGGCCTTGTTGGTGTTGGCACGGCCCACGTCGTCGTAGTCGTCGCTGCGCGCCGACAGGTTGCCCTCCAGGCCACGGAAGATGGGAATGTTCAACTCGCCGAAGGCAGACTTGATTTTGCGCGCCTTGTCGACAGGCGCCGTGGCGCCGCCAAGACCGGCTATGTCGCCCGAAAAGAGCGCCGGGCTGGGGTCGGTCTGGTACTTCTCGGCACGGTACTGGAAGCCGGCCGCGTACTGCACCGTGCCTGCCGGCAGCTTGAACACGTCGCCAGCCAACTTGCCGTCAAAGCCATTGCTGGTGGTCTTGGCGTCCTGCGTCTTGCCCACGAACTTGGCGCCGGCAATCGAGGCGTTGAAGGCCGGCGTCTGGCTCAGCGACCAGGGGTTCCAGTCGTTAGATTGCTGCACCGCCTTGGCATAGGCCACCTGCGAAAAGTAGCCATCAGTGACCGTGCCCTTCAGTTCATTCTGGTTGCTGAATGCGGCCACTTCGTAGCTCTGGCCGAGAACGTCACCGCGGGCACCGAGCACCAGGCGCGACTGCGTCGATGTGTCTTCGTTGCTGCGACCACCGAAGTCAAACACGCGGGACGTGATCGCCAGCGGCTTGCCCAGGATGGCGTCGATCTGCGCCTGTGTGGCCGCGTTGACCGTGGGCCGCAGTGCCAGCAGATAATTGTTGGCGATGCTGTAGTTCGCATTGGTGGGCGAAATCAGCAGTGCCGGGTCTACCCCTTGTTCTACGAACTTTCCGTCGCTGGTCAAGAAACTGCGGCGCACCGGGCTGGGTTGGTAGGTCTGTTTCACCTTGCTCTCTGACCACAGCACGTCGCCGAACAGCTCCAGGCTCTCGGTCAGGCGAAAAACGCCATTGAGGGTGCCGCTGATGGCCTCGCGCTTGGCAACCAGGCCGACGTCACCTGCGCTGTCGTAGGCGCAGAACGGCGCGCCCTTGGAGGTGTTCGTCAGATTCTTGAACATGCGTATATCGCGGCATAAATCGGTTCCGAAGGCCTTTGGGTTACCAAAACCGGCGCCAGGGCTGGCGCCGAAACCAGCGATACGCGTGCCTTCGACCCAGTTGCCACCGGCGACCGTACCGGTACCTTTGTTGAAACCGCCTTCAATGTTGCCCTGGCCGGTGGCGCCAGCTGCAATGAAGGGAGACACGTTGCCCGTGGCGGCAAAGTCACGGTTCGCGGCAAACAGGGGGCGCTCTTTTTCCATCGTCGCCGAGGCCGTGATGTTGA
>JANNMQ010001018.1:0-6144 GCA_031398045.1 Rubrivivax sp. | reverse complement strand
ACCCAGTGCTCACCGTCCAATCTGGCGGTGGTGCGCAGCCCGGCCACATCAGAACCCGCACCCGGCTCGGTGATGGCCACCGCGGTGATGCTGCGCCCGCTGGTGATGCCTGGCATCCAGCGCTGTTTTTGCTGGGCGCTGCCCGCGTGGTGCAGGTGCGGGCTGGCCATGTCGGTGTGCACCAGCACCGTGATCACGAAGCCGGCACAACTGCATTGCGACAGCGCTTCGGCAAACACCAGGTTGGTCAGTGCGTCGGCACCAGCGCCACCGTACTCGGGTTCGAAGACCAAACCCAGCAATCCGGCGTCACCCATGCGGTGCAACACGTCGCGCGGCACCAGGCCGTCACGTTCCCAGGCGTCGACATGGGGCTCCACTTCGCGCTGCAAAAAGCGCGCCACTTGGTCGCGCAGCAGTTCGTGGTCGGGCGTGAGGTAGGCCGATTCCATGGCTTGCCGGGTACAGGGTTCAGTGTGCAAAACCGCGCAGTCCGCGCAGCGTTTCGAAGGCAGTGAAGTCGCGGTCCCGGTGCAGCAGCAGGTAGTCGCGTTCTATGCAGAAAGCAGCCACCAGCACATCAATGCTGTTGCGCACGGTGACACCGGCGCGGCGCAGGTCGCGGTAGTGGTGCACGGCTTGCAGACAAAGGGCGACGCTGCCGGTGGCTTCCACGGCCAGGCTCAGCAACATCGATTCGGCCTGGCGTCGCTCGCGTTCAGTGCGGAAACCGCGCAACACCTCAAACAGCACGAGGTCGGGCACCACGATGCGGGTTTCACCGTCGTGCAGCAAGCGGCGAAGCACATCACGGGCCGGGTTGGGCTGGCCGTTGAAGAAGTCGATCCAGACCGATGAATCAACGACCAGCACGGCGCTTGCCTGCGTAAGCCTTGGGCGCCGGTTCCTGCACGGTGGGCCCGGCAGCTGCATTGGCAGGAACAGCGGCATCGGCATCGGCTTCGGGCTGTGTCCAGTCTATGGACTCGTCACCTTCCCACTTCAGCTTGCCTTCCCATTTCAGTATTTCGCGGTAGGCGGCCTGGCGCTTCAGCAGTTTCAAGCCCGCCTCCACCGCGTCTTTTTTGGTCGTGAACGGGCCGGCTGCCATGGCATCGGCCATCAAGCCGTCGTCGATATCGATGTTGGTGCGCATGATGTGTATGAGGTTCGCGTTATCAGCACATCATACACTACATGCGGAAAATACCGAACTTCGGACTGTCCGGAATGGGCGCATTCAGGCTGGCGCTCAAGCCCAGCGCCAGCACGCGGCGCGTGTCGGCAGGGTCGATGACACCGTCGTCCCACAGGCGTGCGCTGGCGTAGTACGGGTGCGCCTGGTGCGCAAACTGGTCCAGGATGGGCTGCTTGAAGGCGGCTTCTTCGTCACCGCTCCACTGCCCGCCTTTGCCTTCGATGCCATCACGCTTCACGGTAGCCAACACCGCGGCGGCCTGTTCACCGCCCATCACACCGATGCGCGCGTTGGGCCACATCCACAAAAACCGCGGGCTGTAGGCACGGCCGCACATGCCGTAGTTGCCAGCGCCAAAACTGCCGCCGATGATGATGGTGAACTTGGGCACGGTGGCGGTGGCCACTGCCGTCACCATCTTGGCACCGTGTTTGGCGATGCCTTCGGCTTCGTATTTGCGGCCCACCATGAAGCCGGTGATGTTCTGCAAGAACACCAGTGGCACACGGCGCTGGCAGCACAGCTGTATGAAGTGCGCAGCCTTCATCGAGCTTTCAGAAAACAGCACGCCGTTGTTCGCAATGATGCCCACCGGCATGCCTTCGATGTGCGCAAAACCAGTCACCAGCGTGGCGCCGTAACGGGCCTTGAATTCGTCGAACTCCGAGCCATCGACGATGCGCGCAATGATCTCGCGCACGTCGTACGGCTTGCGTGCGTCGTTGGGTATCACACCGTGCAATTCGGCGGCGTCAAACAGCGGTGGCCGCGGCGGCAGCAGGCGCAGCTGCTCGGGCTTGCGCCAGTTCAGGTTGGCGACGCTGGCGCGCGCGATGGCCAGCGCATGCAAGTCGTTTTCCGCCAGGTGGTCAGCCACACCCGACAAGCGTGTGTGCACGTCGCCGCCGCCCAGGTCTTCGGCACTCACCACCTCGCCAATGGCCGCCTTCACCAAGGGCGGGCCGGCCAGGAAGATGGTGCCCTGGTTCTTGACGATGATGGTCTCGTCGCTCATGGCCGGCATGTAGGCGCCACCGGCGGTGCACGAGCCCATCACCACCGCAATTTGCGGTATGCCCTGGGCCGACAGGTGGGCCTGGTTGAAGAAGATGCGGCCGAAGTGTTCACGGTCGGGAAACACGTCGTCCTGGTTGGGCAGGTTGGCGCCACCGCTGTCGACGAGATACACGCAGGGCAGGCGGTTCTGCATCGCCACTTCCTGTGCGCGAAGATGCTTCTTGACGGTCAGCGGATAGTAGGTGCCGCCTTTGACAGTGGCGTCGTTGCAGACGATCAGGCATTCCACGCCGCTGACGCGACCGATGCCGGTGATGATGCCGGCGCCGGGTGCGGCTTCAACGCCGTTTTTGTCCAGGTACATGTCCAGCGCCGCCAACGGCGCAATTTCAAGGAACGGCGTGTCGGGGTCGAGCAGCATCTCCACCCGTTCACGCGGCGGCAGTTTGCCGCGTGCCGAATGTTTGGCGCGCGCTGCGGCGCCCCCCCCTTCAGCGATGCGTGCCAGCCGGGCATTGAGGTCTTGCACCAGCGCCTGCATGGCCGCCGCGCTGGCCTTGAAAGCTTCAGAGCGCGGGTTGAGCTTGGACACCAGCACGGGCATGGCAACTCCTGGAGAGGGAAAGCAGAAAGCGGGCGCAACGCCGAAGCCTGTGCATTGACGGGTGACGTCAAAGGGATTCTAGGAGCCCAAGCTGCTCGCCCCGACCACCGAAGCCCCATAAACCTGTGCTTCCGACCAGCCAGCGCTGGCCATATCAGGCACCCGCAAATGCGCTTCGCTGGGCATCATGAATTCGTCCAGCTGCGGCGGGGCCACGGCCGTGCCCGACAACATGGCGTGCACCTGACCGCGGTGGTGCGTTTGGTGCATGAACAGGTGCGCCATCACATGCGCCACCAAGTCGCGCTGGATGCGCTGATGGTTTCCACTTCCTTCACGCGGCATCAGCACCTCGCGCGCGCAAGCCGTTGCATCCAAACCCTGTGCAAAGGCGATCAATCTTGCGTCGCTGGCGGTCTGCGCTGCGGCCAGCTCGGGCAGGGTCTGCGCAGGCACAAACTGGTGCCAGGCCTGATCGGGATGCGGCTCAGCCAGCAAGGCAGCGATGTAGTAACCGTCCACACCCAGGATGTGGTTCAGGGTCGCCATCAAGCTGGGGAAAAAACTGGTGCGCGCCGCATGCAATTCAAGCTGCGGCAGCTGCGCCATCGCCGCATGCAGCCGCTGGTTCATCAGCCGGTTGGCATGCGCCTGTATGCGCAGGTAGTGGGGTAAATCCAGCATCGAAGTACCCGGTGCAGCCAGGTGGTCAGCCGGGCTTGTGCGCAGCCTTGTCGGCGGCCCCTGCGCGGGTGGCTTTTTCAGCCACAGGCGCAGCTGACGCTTTCCAGGCCGCAAAACCGCCGTCAACATGGCTGACGCCTTCCAGACCCATGTCTTGCAAGGTTTTTGCGGCCAGCGCCGACCGCCACCCCGCAGCACAAAACAGCACCAGCGGCTTGCCCTCAGCAAACGCTTTGTGGAAGTAAGGCGACTCGGGGTCGACCCAAAATTCCAGCATGCCGCGTGGTGCATGCACGGCGCCCGGTATCACACCTTCACGTTCCAGTTCCCGGATGTCGCGCAGGTCCACAAACAGGTGCTGGCCGCCGGCATGCGCCGCCCGCGCTTCGGTCAGCGTCAGCGTCTGCACGCTGGCCATCGCTTCGTACACCAACTGACGTGCGGTCTTCTTCAGGGGTTTGGCTTGCATGGGTTTGGTGCGCTGCTTCAGGCTGTGCAGACTACCTGATCCCGAGGCGCCCCATCACCCGGCCGTGCACCTGACAAACCCCAGCCGGCCGCCAGTTCAGTTCAGCAGCGCACCATCAGCCCGCAAACATTGCTGCAGCTCGTGCAGCCCAAAGCGCTGCTGGCAGCGCAGCGCTGCGGCCGTGCCCGCCGCCTGCCCCATCACAAAACAGGCACCGCTGGCGCGTGCAGCGCTCTGGCCCAGGTGCTCCATACCGGCACAGCGGCCCGCCACCAGCAGGTTGGCCACCTGCAAAGGCACCAGCATGCGCAACGGCAGTTGATTGAAGCTGTTGTCCGGGTCTTGCGGAAAGGCCCATTCCACGCCACCCGCCACGTGTTTTTCCACCGGCCAGGCGTTCAACCCGATGCAGTCTTCGAAGACCGCGCCACGCAGCACCTCATCGCCCGTCAACATGTGCTGACAATGCACACGCCGCGTTTCGCGCACACCCACTTGGGCCGCCAGCTCGCTGATCTCAGCCTGCTCAAAACCCGGCACCTCGGCGCGCAGGAAGCGCATGTACTGCACGATCTGCCGCCGGCCCTCCACCTCAGCCGCACTCAGCTGTTGGGCATCGGTGGCGTCCACGGCGCGGCCTGCTGCATTGCGCAGCTGGGTGACGTTGGCGCGCCATTCACGCGGGTTGCGTTGCGGGCGCAATATGGCGCCTTGCCGTGGAAAGTCATACCGCGCCGCGGCCTGCGCCATCAGCGCATCGATGGCCCTGAATTCACCGATGGCGGCCTGCGCACGCGGCGCGTCCACGTTGCCGATGCGAAACATGGTGCTGGGGTACAGCAGGTCGCCCTGCCCATCACCCAGCGTGTAGGGCACCGCCGCAAAGTGCGCGATGTCAGCGTCGCCGCTGCAGTCAATAACCTGCTGCGCCCGCACGGCCTGGCGGCCGGATTTGGTTTCCACCAATACCGCGGCGATTCGACTGCCCGACGCAACGTCGTCCATCACCACACCCACCGCCCAGGCGTGAAACAGCAGCTGCACACCGGCGTCGAGCACCAGCGCATCAGCGGCGCATTTGTAGGCCGCCACGTCGTAACTGCGCACGCGGATGCGGCCCTGCAACCCATCTTGCGGCGCGTTCAGCCCACCCAACTCGTCGATGCGCTGCAACAGTTCATCGGCCACGCCGTGCACCAGCTGCTGCATCACACCGCCACGCTTGCCGTACAGGCCTGCAAAATTGGTCACACCACCGGCCGTGCCCATGCCGCCCAGAAAGCCGTAACGTTCAACCAGCAAGGTGCGGGCGCCGTGCCGCGCGGCGCTGTCAGCGGCCGCCAGCGCGGCCGGGCCGCCGCCCACCACCAGCACGTCAAAGTCGCCATAAACCGGCGTCCGGCGCGCCGGTTCGGCAACGTGCAAGGCAGTCACGCCGGCAGTCACTCCGCCGTTCACTCCAGCATTCACTCCAGCTTGATGCCGCGGCTGCTGATGATGTCGCCCAGGATGCGTGCTTCGTCGCGCACGCGGGCTGCCAGCACCTCGCCGCTGCTGCCCTGTGCGTCCCAGCCGCCGGTGAACAGGCGCTGGCGTGTCTCGGCTTCGCGCACGGCTGCCGGCACATCCCGCGCCAGGCGGTCTTGTGCGGACTTGCTCAAGCTGGCGGGGCCGACCAATGCCGTCCACACTTCCAGCGCCGCCATCTTCACGCCCGCATCGGCCAGCGGCGGCACATCGGGGGCCAATGTGCTGCGCGGCCCGGTGACGCCTATGGCATGCAGCTTGCCGGCTTTCACCTGCGCCAGCGCCAAGCCTGGTGGCACCAGGGCCATCTGGATCTGGCCACCCAACATGGCGGTCAGCACGGCCGGGTTGCCGTTGTAAGGCACGTGCACGGCCTGGGTGTTGCCGATCGCCCCCTTCACCACTTCCATGCCCAGGTGGCCCACCGAACCGATGCCCACCGAGCCATAGCTCCACTTGTCGCCCGCCGCCCGTGCAGCAGCCACAAAGGCGGCACCTTGCGGCTGGTCGGCCGGCGTCACCAGCACCAGCGGCGCCGTGGCCAGCAGGCTGATGAGGCTGAAGTCCTTGGCCGGGTCGTAAGGCAATTTCGGATTCAGCAGCTTGGCCGACGTGAGGTTGCCGTTGATCACCACGCCCAGCGTG
>JANNMQ010000998.1:0-3659 GCA_031398045.1 Rubrivivax sp. | reverse complement strand
GTAACAGAATTCATCGTTGAATGAAAGAATGGCATCAACTCTATCGTCATGTTCAACGAATTAACAAAATTTAATGTTTTCTTCAAAAAGTTTTACTTGATCGGTGGGCTGGGCTGTACTGTAGGCAGCCCGGTCAGAGGGGTTGACGGCCATGCGACGAACTGCTGCCGCATGCAGATGAACTGCACTTCCTGCTCCCCTTCCCTTTCAGGCGGAGGGCGCTGGACAACAACCTCAGGCCGTCAGCTTCGCCGAGCGGGTGGCGCACAGCCAGGCCAGCACCGAACAAACGGTGGCGGCCCAGAACACGGCCGCAAAGCCCAGCTGCGATATCAACCAGCCGCCGCCCACACCCCCCAGCACGCCCGAGATGCCGTAGCCCAGCGTGGTGTACAGCGCCTGGCCGCGGCCGCGCAGGCGGTCGGGGAACAGCTTGTGCACCAGCGCGATACAAGCCGCGTGGTGTGCGGCAAAGGTGATGGCATGGCTCATCTGCGCCATCACCAGCACCGGCACCCAGGCGCCCAACGCGGCGGTGGCTGAAAAGCGCAATGCGCACACCGCGGCCACGATCTGCAACCAGCGGTGCGGCGACACCCAGCCAAACCAGCGGCCCTGGGTCCAGAAAAACACGATCTCCACCGCCACGCTAACGGCCCACAAAACCCCCACCGCCGATTTGCCATAACCCAGGCTGACCAAATACAGCGAAAAGAAGGCGTACAGGCTGGTGTGCGCCAGCACGGTGAAAAACACCGAGGCAAAAAACCAGGCCACCTCGGGCCGGCGCAGCAGGGGCAGCACGGGCGGTGCGGGCGCGTCGTGTTCTGCGCTGGCCTGGGTGGCAGGCAAGCGCCAGGCGGCCAGCAGCAGCAGCGCATTCATCGCCGCGACAAAAAACGGAAAGGCCTGGATGCCCGCCACTTCCAGCAGCGCCCCAAAACCAGCCACCGAAACGATGAAGCCCACCGAACCCCAAACCCGCACGCGGCCGTAGCGTTTGGGGTCGATGCCGACCTTGGTGTGCAGCAGCTTGGCCAGCAGCGCTTCATACAGTGGCACCACGCCGCTGTTGGCCACAAACAGCAGTGTGGTGACCACGGCCACCGGCACGGCAGCCTGCACACCCAGCAGCCCCAGTGCAGACAGCAGCGTGCCGGCAGCTGAAAGCCGTATCAGTTCCACCCGGCGGCCACTGTGATCGCCGGCCCAGCTCCAGGCATAGGGCGCCACCACGCGCGACCAGCTTTGCAGCGACGCAATGCCGCCGATCATCAAGGTTGAAAAACCCAGGCTTTGAAACCACAGCGGCGCATACGGGTTGAACAAACCAATGGCACCGAAGTAGAAAAAGCTCAGCGCGCCAAAGCGGCGCAAGCCTGAGATGCGGGCGGGCGCTATCCCCACGCGCTGATTCAACAAAACGAACTTGCGGTCATGTCCGCTGCGCGGGTACGGGCGGCACCGGCAAGTGCACATCACCACACTGCGCGCGCTGGCGCAGCGCATGGTCCATCACCACCAGCGCCAGCAGCGCTTCGGCGATGGGCGTGGCACGGATGCCCACACAGGGGTCGTGGCGGCCGAAGGTTTCCACCACCGTGGGCGCGCCGTTGCGGTCGATGCTGGTCTTGGGCAAGCGGATGGAACTGGTGGGTTTGACGGCCAGGCTGACCACCAGTTCTTGCCCGGTGCTGATGCCACCCAGCACACCACCGGTGTGGTTGCTGGCAAAACCGGCGGCTGAGAGCTCGTCGCCATGTTCGCTGCCGCGCTGCGCGACGACGCCAAAACCGCTGCCGATTTCTACGCCTTTCACCGCATTCAAGCCCATCATGGCGTAAGCGATGTCAGCGTCCAGCTTGTCGAACAGCGGTTCACCCAGGCCCACCGGCACGCCGCGTGCGCGCACTTCGATGCGCGCACCGCAGCTGTCACCGGCTTTGCGCAGGGCGTCCATGTGCGCTTCCAGCTGCGGCACGATGCTGGCGTTGGCGGCGAAGAAGGCGTTGTTCGGTATCTGCGCTTCGTCCTCAAATGGGATGCTGATCTCGCCCAGGGCGCTCATCCAGCCGGTAAAGGTGGTGCCGTGTTTTTCACGCAGCCACTTGCGCGCCACCGCGCCGGCAGCCACTGTCGGCGCGGTCAGGCGCGCTGATGAACGGCCCCCGCCGCGCGGGTCGCGCAGGCCGTATTTGCGCCAGTAGGTGTAGTCGGCGTGGCCGGGGCGAAAGGTGTCCAAGAGGTTGCTGTAATCCCTGCTGCGCTGGTCAGTGTTGCGGATCAGCAAGCAGATGGGTGTACCGGTGGTCAGGCCCTCATACACACCCGACAGGATTTCCACCGTGTCGGCTTCATTGCGCTGCGTGACATGGCGGCTGGTACCGGGGCGGCGACGGTCCAGTTCGGGCTGGATGTCGGCTTCCGACAGGGCCATGCCAGGCGGGCAGCCGTCGACCACGCAGCCTATGGCCGGGCCGTGGCTTTCACCGAAGTTGGTGACACGGAAAAGTTCGCCAAAAGTGCTGCCTGACATGCGCAAGGGTCCGGGTGCGGGTAAGCCCCGATTCTAGGCAGAGCGGCGCTGCTCCCTCGCCCTCAGGGAGACGGGATAACAGCTACACGCCCGGTACCGGCGTGCCCTCAGCCGGCCAGTCGCGGATGTAGGCCTTGAGCATGCGGTTCTCAAAATCCTGCGCGTCCACCACCGTTTTGGCCACGTCGTAGAAGCTGACCACGCCCATCAGTTGGCGCCGTTCCAACACCGGCATGTAGCGCGCATGGCGCATCAGCATCATGCGGCGCACCTCGTCAATCTCGGTTTCTGGCGTGCAGGTCAGCGGTGCATCGTCCATCACGCTGCGCACCCGGCGTGTGCCCATGCTGCCACCGTTGGCCACCACGGCCTGGATCACTTCGCGAAAGGTGAGCATGCCCACCAGGTCACCATGCTCCATCACCACCAACGAACCGATGTCCAGGTCAGACATGATCTTGGCCGCCTCGGCCAGCGGTGTGTCGGGCGTCACGGTGTACAGCGTATTGCCCTTGACGCGCAGGATGTCGGTAACTTTCATGGCCTGGTGCCCGTCGTTGGTGGATAGAAATGGCGCAATCAATATAGCCCACAATGAAATTCAACAACTGCGGAGAAAAGCCCATGGCAGGTGCCACAGACCCCGGCTTCGACACCCTGGCGCTGCATGCCGGCGCCGCACCCGACCCCACCACCGGCGCACGTGCTGTGCCCATCGTGCTCTCCACCAGTTTTGTGTTCGAAAACAGCGAACACGCGGCCAGCCTGTTCAACATGGAACGTTCGGGCCATGTGTACAGCCGCATCAGCAACCCCACGAATGCGGTGTTTGAAGAGCGTGTTGCGGCGCTGGAAGGTGGCGTCGGCGCCGTTGCAACCGCCAGCGGTCAGGCGGCTTTGCACCTGGTTATTTCAACGCTGGCCGGTGCGGGCAGCCACATCGTGGCCAGCAGTGCGCTGTATGGCGGCAGTCACAACCTGCTGAGTTACACACTGGCTCGTTTTGGCATCAGCACCACCTTTGTAAAACCCGGCGACCTGGACGGCTGGCGCGCTGCCATCATGCCGCAGACGCGGCTGCTGTTCGGCGAAACCCTGGGCAATCCGGGGCTGGATGTGCTGG
>JANNMQ010000990.1:0-1646 GCA_031398045.1 Rubrivivax sp. | reverse complement strand
GCGTGGCCGAAAAAACCGGCCTGGAGCGCACCCACCTGTACCGCAAGCTCAAACAATTGGGCGTGGATTTGGCACGCAACAAGCGCGGCGGCTAGCGCGTGGCCCTTGCAGGGCGCCGAGGGTGCAATTCAAACTGGTGTGATGCTCAAGCGGCGTAACGGTAGTTAGTAGCCCAGTAGTCGTGCCACTCGCCGTTGGCGCGATTCACGCGCAGGGCCAGCATGTGGTCGGCATTGGCGGCCAGCCACCAGGCGCCGGGCAGCTTCAGACGCTTTTGCACTAGGTAGCGGTGCGCGCTTTCGATCTCTCCCGAACCGATGGGCAGGCCTTGGTCGATGGCGCCACGGTAGTCCAACTGATGTAGCCGCTGCAGCATGTAGCGGTGGCACCGACGCACCGGAGCCTGTGCGTCATCGGTCTGGGCCGGCTCCAGGTAGGTGTGTAGCGCGTGCAGTACGGCGTCGGGTTGCTGGTCTTTGAGCCGTTGCTTCTGGACATCGACCCACGTTTGCTGTGCCGGCGGCTGCTGCTCAATGGCCTTGGCCGCGTCGCTGAGGTACTCGCATACATGGTAAAAATCCAGCAAGTAGCTGCCCTGGCTGCCGAAGCGTTGTTTGACCTGCGCAGCAATCCACGGCGCACCATCGCCTACGGCATGCACGCGGTGGCCTTTGCCGAAGCCGGCGCGCTTGGCGCAGGCGCGCAACTGTCGCCCCGCGGTATCCACATCCCCCAGCAGCGTCGCACCGTAAACCATTTGGGTACTGCCTTGAGCGTGAGCCAGACTCACCTTGGCCTCCTGCCACTGCACGGTCTTGGCTTTGCGCCGATCAGCGCTGGTCGCGTCGCTGCACACGGTGGGCACCATCGTGCCGTCAATCTCAGCGATGAATGTCACTGCCTTGGCCCCCACCGGCTCGGGCAGCCCTTGCGCGAAGCCGCCGCTGCGCCGATGAATCTCTCCAGCATGTGCCAGTGTGACCTTGCGGATGGTGCTCTCACCCAGCACCAAGCCATAGTGCTCAACGAGCTTGTCCATGACTTTGGCGTACGGCAGGTCAGCCCCCAGGTCCGTCACCGCGCGCTGCAGCAGCCGCGAGCAGCTCCTGGCCTTGACGCCTGCGCTGGTGGCAAACGGGCGTAGCCGCCGCGTCTGGCTGCGGTACTGCGGCTCGCTCACACAGATGGCGCCGAACGTGGTGTGCCATTGGAGTTTTTTTTACCCTCTCTATGAGCCCTGCCACCTGCGCGCAGCTCCCTCTCGGTGCTTTGCACCTGTTGCTGCGCCCACGCCTGCATGGCGTCCTGACCCATGCGACGCAACTCCTGTGTCAGGCGCTGCTCCGCGTCATCAGCTCGCCTGAGGTCTCCCCCATCGTCCTGCACTGCCAGCAGCAGCGCCGCCACCCGCTCACGCAGTGCCGGGTGTTCGTTGAGCCGCCGTACCATGTCCTCGTCACTGATCCGCTTCGCTTGCATGCCGCTGCCCTCCAGAGTCTGTCGCACCGACGCTATTTGGACACATCAGTTCGGATCGCACCCGCACAGCTTTTGGCGTGCACAAAGGCCAGCAGCTGCTCGGCCAGCGGCGCTTGTTGCAGCAGCTGTTGCCGCCAGGCGTTGGCACTTTGCTGCCATGGGTGCAG
>JANNMQ010000989.1:0-4226 GCA_031398045.1 Rubrivivax sp. | reverse complement strand
GGTGAAAAGCGCCGCGTGGCCTTGTGCCGCCTGTTGCTCAGCAAGCCCGACATGCTGCTGCTGGACGAGCCCACCAACCACCTGGACGCCGAAAGCGTGGAATGGCTGGAGCACTTCTTACAGCGGTTCCCAGGCACCGTGGTGGCCATCACCCACGACCGCTATTTCCTGGACAACGCGGCCGAGTGGATTTTGGAACTGGACCGCGGCCAGGGCATCCCCTGGAAAGGCAACTATTCCGACTGGCTGGAACAGAAGGAAAAGCGCCTGGAAGTGGAGCAGAAAAGCGAAGACGCGCGCATGAAGGCGATGAAGGAAGAGTTGAAGTGGGTGCGCTCCAACGCCAAGGCGCGCCAGACGAAGAGCAAGGCCCGCCTGGCGCGCTTTGAAGAGCTGAGCGATGTGGAATACCAGAAGCGCAACGAGACCAACGAAATCTTCATTCCCGTGGCCGAGCGCTTGGGCAACGAGGTGATCGAGTTTGTCGACGTCAGCAAGAGCTTTGGCGACCGCTTGCTCATCGACAAATTGAACTTCAAGGTGCCGGCTGGCGCCATCGTCGGCATCATCGGCCCCAACGGCGCCGGCAAGTCCACGCTGTTCCGCATGCTTCAGGGCGTGGAAAAGCCCGACAGCGGTGAAGTGAAAATCGGCAAAACCGCGCAGCTGGCTTTTGTCGACCAAAGCCGTGAAAGCCTGGACGGCGAAAAGACGGTGTGGCAAGACGTGTCGGGCGGCCTGGACAACATCATCGTCGGCAAGTTCGTGATGCCCAGCCGCGCCTACCTGGGTCGCTTCAACTTCAAGGGCAATGACCAGCAAAAGCTGGTGGGCAGCCTGTCGGGCGGTGAACGCGGCCGGCTGCACCTGGCCAAGACCCTGGCCAAGGGTGGCAATGTGCTGATGCTGGACGAACCCAGCAACGACCTGGACGTCGAAACCCTGCGCGCACTGGAAGAAGCACTGCTGGAGTTTGCCGGCAGCGCCATGGTCATCAGCCACGACCGCTGGTTCCTGGACCGGATTTGCACGCACATCCTGGCCTGCGAAGGCGACAGCCAATGGTTCTTCTACAACGGCAACTACCAGGAATACGAGGCCGACAAGAAAAAACGTCTGGGCGAAGAAGGCGCGCGGCCCAAGCGCGTGCGCTTCAAGCCCATCCGCTGAACCTTACAGAAGGTTGCGGGGCCCGACTGGGCGGGGCTTGCAGCAACTGGCGCCGCTTGCCCAGCCCTTCACGGGCGAAATAGCAGGCCTTGCCCGACAATGGTTGTTCGCCCTGAAAGGCCCACGACCATGAAGCGCCAGACCACCCCACAACCCCACCCTGCCTGGGCCCTGCGGCCTGTGGTGGCTGCCTGTGCTTTCGGTACCGCCTTGGCTTTGCTGCAGGGATGCACTTCGATGCCCGGCGCAGCAGATTCGAAGGAACCCGCAGGTGCCAAACCGGCAGTGGCAGCCGTGGAGCCGGCGCCATCCACGGCACCAGCTGGGCCGACTGGATTTTCGCCACCTGCACCGCCCGGGTTGGCGCCGCCCGCGCCAGCGGGCCTGTCGCCAACGTCTGCACCCGGCGCTGCTGGCCCTGCAGCGACGACGGCACCGGCGGCTGCCCGGCCCGGCATCACGCCGCCAGGCTTGGCCCCCGGCGCGCCACCACCCTTTGGCACGGTCATCAAAGACGCAAAGCGCACCGAAGGCCCGCTGACGCTTTGGCAGAAAGACGACAAGGTATGGATAGAACTGCTGCCTGATCAACTGGGCAAACCGTTTCTGCTGTCGCCCAAGATCAAAAACGGCATCGGCGAGGCGTGGGTGTTGGGTGGCCTGATGGCTTTCCCCGTGAATGGCGCTGGCGGTCCACAAGTGGTTGAGTTCGTGCGCGTCAACAATCAAATGCGCTTGCAAGCACGCAACACCGACGTCATGGTCAAAGCCGGCACACCCGAAGAGCGTGCCGTCAAGTCGTCCTACGCCAACAGCCTGCTGGGTTCGGTACCAGTGGTCAGCCAGCCCCACCCTGACCGCAAGAGTGTGCTGATTGAAGCCAATGGCCTTTTCTTGAGCGACATGCTGGGCATCGGCATGATGCTGCAGCGCGGCCTGCGCCAGGGTTACGGGCTGGACCGCAGCAATTCGGTGATCACGGGTGTGCGCGGCTCTGAAGTGGCCACCATCATTGAAACCGAAAACCACTTCTTTTCGGGTGGTGTCGGCGCACCCACACCCGGCGCCGCGCTGAGCAGTCTGCTGGGTGGAATGGCACCGGCCCTGCCGCGTTACCTGCCCGACGCGCGCAGCATGCTGGTGGGCCTGCATTTTTCACTGGCGCCACTGCCTGAAGTGCCCATGGCCACGCGCCGCGCTGACCCCCGCATCGGCCTGTTCAACACCACCGTGCTGGACTTCAGCAACGACCTGACCACCACGCCGCGCCAGCGTTACGTCAACCGCTGGCGGCTGGAGAAAAAAGACCCGGCGGCTGACCGTTCGGAGCCGGTCAAACCCATCACCTTTTGGATCGACCGCAACGTGCCGGTGGCTTACCGCGAAACGGTGCGTTCTGCGATCCTTGAATGGAACAAGGCCTTCGAGAAAATCGGTATCAGCGAGGCCTTGCGTGTGGAGCAGCAGCCCGATGACGCAAAGTTCGACACGCTGGACTTCGGTGTCGCTTCGGTGCGCTGGATGATGAATGCAGAACCGTCGTTTGGCGCCATCGGGCCCAGCCACATCGACCCCCGCACGGGCGAGATCCTGGATGCCGACATTGCGTTTGAGGGCATGGCGGCGCGTGGTGCACGCACGCTGCGGGCGCGCGTGCTGACCGGTGGTGATGCAAACGCGGGTGCCCAGTCCCTGGCGCCTGCCGAAGCCGCAGCGGCGCTGGACAGCACGCTGCCGCCCTCATTTGCCAACCCCATCAGCTTTTTCCCCACCACTGCGGGCCAACAGGCTCAGCACCAGCACGCGTATTGCCAGCACGCCAGCCTGGCGGCCGAGCAAATGGGCTACGCGATGGACGTGCTGCAGGCGCGCGGCGATCTCGACCCCGACAGCCCCATGGCCCAGCAGTTTGTACTGGAATATGTGAAAGAGGCCATCATGCACGAGGTGGGGCATGCGCTGGGCTTGCGCCACAACTTTCGCGCTTCGCGCGCTTACACCGAAGCCCAACTCACCAACACCGAGTTCACACGTGCCAACGGCACCACAGGCTCGGTGATGGAGTACACCGCTGTCAATCTGCCGCGCCCTGGCGAAGCCGGCGGTGTGCCCTTCCAAACTGCACTGGGTCCGTACGACTACTGGGCCATTGAATACGCCTACAAACCCATGGTGGCGGGTGCTACGCCGGCCGCTGAACAAGCCGAACTGCAGCGCATAGCCGCGCGCAGCAGCGAACCCTTGCTGGCCTACGGCACCGACGAAGACAACGCCTTCGGCATCGACCCCGAGACCTTGCAGCTCGATTTGGGCGCCGACCCCATCGCCTTTGCCAGCAAGCGCCTGGCCATCGCACGGGATCTTTTCAAGCGCCAAGAAACACGGGCCTTGTCGCCGACGAGCGACTATTCGGTTCTGCGCCGCTCTGTGGCTTTTGCCGTCGGTGACGTGACACGGGCGGTGGGCGTGTTGGTGCGCCAGATCGGTGGCGTTCGCACGCTGCGTGACTACCCCGGCACGGGGCGGGAACCTTTGCAGCCCGTGCCTGCGCCGGTGCAACGCGAAGCACTGGCGCTCGTCAGCTCTGCCGTGCTGGCACCTGAAGGACTGAGCCTGTCCCCCGCCTTGCAGCGCCGTCTGGCGCCCGATTATCTGGACCGCGCGGAAGCCCTGGGCGGCAGCACCGACTTCCTGCTGCAGCAGCGTTTGCTGGACCTGCAGCGCGCGGTGCTGGCCTATCTGATGAGTGACAGCATCGCGGTGAGGGTGCTGGACAGTGTGGGCAAGGTTGATCGCGGTGCTGATGCTTTTCAGTTGTCTGAGCTGTACCAGCACCTGGGCGACAAGGTGTGGCTTGAACTTGCCGACCCGCAAGGCAGCATCACGCCCGAACGCCGCGACTTGCAGCGTGACCACCTGAACCGCTTGGCCATGGCGGTGGTGCGGCCGGGCGGCAATGGCCGCGCCGATGCACGTGGCCTGCTGCGCCAGCAGGCGCGCCAGTTGCTGACCAAGCTGGAAACCGCACAGCGCCGCACCAAGACCGACGAAGCCAC
>JANNMQ010000984.1:0-2563 GCA_031398045.1 Rubrivivax sp. | reverse complement strand
CCCCGGTTCAATCTGCAAGCGCCACCCCTTCGGGTGTTAGGCCTTCGGCTCAGCGATGCCTTCGTGCACCATCAGCCGCCGCAGCACTTCTTCGAGCAGCTCGCGGCAATGCCCACTGGCGCTGTACATCAAGGCGTGCAGGGCCGCGTCTTTGTTGCTGGTGCTTTCGCATTCGAGGCTGTAACGCTCAAATGCGTTGAGTTTGCCCAGCAGGTCAGCCAGGTGATTCGGACATTCGCACGGCACCTTGGACGGCATCTGGCTGAGCTGCTGGAGAAACTCGTCGCCATAGCGTCGAACCGCAGCCGGGTGCATCAGCATCTGCGAAAAAGCGGCGGGCGGTCTGGGGTCGATGGACAGGCCCAGCTGGCACATGCGGGCAATCTGCGCGGGGTCGGCCGGCGCTGTCAAAGCAATAACGTTGGCGCTGTCAAGCCTGGACAGGGTTTGGCGGCTGCCAAAGCCATAAACCACGATGACCACTGACGCCTGCGTCGCCGAACGCAGCTGTCGCAACGAGGCTGGCAAATCGCTGCGCAGCACGGGCACATCGACGATGACGGCATCCACCGAAGGCAGCGCCGCCAGTTCCACCTCGGCCATGGAATGAAAGCGGGCCTGTACGCGCACATCAGACCGCACCTGCCACGACGTCTTCAGCACCGACGCGAGCGCAGATCCGACCACCAGCACGCTGCAACTGGAAATCCTTCCTTTTGCAGGTGCTGCGGGTGCGTCTTTGAACCGCGCCTTGATCTGCCGGTCGGTCAATACGGCCACCGTGCTGATGGCTTGCCCGGCAATTACAGCGGCTTTAACGAGCAACAGGCGCTCGATGTCCGAGCGTCTGTAGAGGCGAACATTGCCGGTATTGCGCAGGGGCTGCACCACCGCATGGCGCGATTCCCAGACGCGGATGGTCGGCACGGGGATGCCGGTGAGCTGGGAGACCGTTGCGATCCGGTACAGCCCATCGCTGGACGTCTGGTTGCTGGATGAGGCTGTTTTCATGAAACAAAAATCCCGAGGGTTGTACGGCGCGCAGAGGGTCCCTGTTGACCGGCGCTCGCTGCCAGACGCCTCAACGACGGGCCTGTCGCCTGGATCCTTCTACTCGATGGAAGGCAGCCAACCGCTGCAGGCAGCAGCGCCCATTGTCAGGGGCTGGCAGCGTGGGCGGCCCGCTGCGCCGTTCGGCGTTCGTGCCCGATCAACACCATGTGCGGCAGCGTCAATGCAGCCAGGCCCACAAACATCAATTGCATCACCCGGGCATCCAGGGGCAGGTGGTTCGCGAACCCAAACAACACAGCCGCCACCAGCACCACGGCCAGTGTCGGCCACAACGCCAGCCACAGTGCCCGCCGGGCTTCGACAACGGGCATGTTCGCAAGTGTTTTGATGATGTGCCTCGGGCTGTGCATGACACAGAAGTAAACGCAAAAAGCAACAAGCGGCGGGGCGGCGACCGACAACGCCGCCAGGCCGGCCCATTCGCAGGCTGCGGCAGCTGCTGTTCTGAACTGCACCGCACAGGTCAGCACCGTGGCAACCAGCCACGGCACCGCCAGTTGGTGCAAAACAGGCGCCAGCCATGCGGCGCTGCCAGCCCCAGCCACCAGGCGCAGCAGCCGCTGCAACTCTTCGCCATGCCACAAGGCTGGCAAAACAACCACGGCGCCGCCATACAAACCACGCGCGATGCGGCTGACGCCGCGAGCAGGATCATCGCCAAAGTGCAGTGCGGATCCGATCAGAAACACGCCCAGAAAGAGCGTCGGCGCCAGCATCCAGAAACCCACGACAGCCGCAGCCAGGCCGAGGTAAACCAACAAAAACAGCGCCCATCTTTTGAAACCTGCCGCGCCGAAAAGGCGCCGCGCCACCACAACGTCGAATGCACCGTGGGGCATGCCCAGCAGCAGGATGAACGCCCCCGCCGCCAGCAGTTCATCGCGGGCTTGCAACCGGGCTCCCGCGAGACCGGCCACCACACAAGCCCCAGCAACCCCGCAAAACACCCAGCCCTGCAGCCGCAAGGCCTGCGTCATGACAGCTGGGCTGTCGCCGCCCGTCGCAGCGCAGGCTGCAGCAGCTGCCGCAAAAAAAGCCCCGTGGGCAACGAGGCAGCAACAGCCACGCGGTCCATCAGCGTGGCGCGGTCACTCAAAAAGCGCACCGCTCGCGTGGGTGCGACACGGCCGAACAACCGCGTGAACAGCTCAGCGCCACGTTCAGGGTGATCTCGCAACACATCCAGAAAAAGCCGGTCCATCAGCCGCGTCAGCAAAGCATCGCGTGTGTGCCCACACACCGCTTCGCCGCGGCCCAGCGCTTCTGCACATCGGTCGGCCCAGCGCTGGATGCGCTGAAATGCGTAGCCCGTGGCAGGTCGGGCCGCCCCGCTCATCAACCCGGCGTAGGCGTAACCGGGGCCCATGGCTGCTGGAGAATTGCCTACCCCCATCGGCAACATGCCTGACTCGGTGCGCACGACGTGGGTGGAGGCGTTGCCACACCAGCGTTGCACCGCGCGCTGCTGGCGACTGACCAGGTGGTTGGC